>JASFTA010000234.1:0-4391 GCA_050114115.1 Desulfobacterales bacterium
AATCGTGGCCGGACGAGAAAGCGGTGGTGTGTCTGAGATGCGCGAAGAGGACGGCGTGCGAAGCGTAGACGCTCAATGGTTCAATATAGGGAAGCGCGCACCGGCATGTCAAGACAGGGAGGGCGACCGATAGGTGAGGCACCTATTCGTCGAAGTAATTGGCGCTATTCTCGGGCGGATGTGTAACGAGTTCAAGAGGCGGCTTGCAAGCCCCGAGGAATGAGGCGTACTCAAGTACGCCGCAATGACGAGGGGCGCTTCGTAACGCTACTGTCGGGCTCTATGCGCTCATGTTGCATCTAACGAGTTCGTTAAAAACGAATTTCCAGGCTGTTTCGTAAAGAGTTGGAGATACGGCGTCGAGATTCAAGGAATGAGGCGTACAAACTGTACGCCGCAATGACGCGAATCGAAGCGTAACGCAGATATCGGGTTTTTTACGAACCAGCCTCATAGTGTCCATTCAGAAATGGTAGATTTTGGTTCAGGCCAAGGCCGCAGGGCTTTTGAAACCACAGGCGTAGTCCGGCTACAGCGAGGATTTCAAAAGCGCGAGAACACCGGCCTGGGCCAAAAGATGCCATATCGGGATGGTCACTGTCTAAAAGAAGCGGAAGATGAGGAACGTCCCCAGCATCGCAAATGCCAAGGCCAGTTTGGCCGCCGCCCCCAGGGCCAGCCCGATGGTGGCGCCGACGCCGGCCCGGCTGGCGGCCTCCAAATCAAGGCGCACGGAGAGTTCGCCCACCACGGCCCCGATAAAGGGGCCGATGATGACCCCCACCAGCCCGAAAAAAAGGCCGACCACCGCACCGATGACCGCACCGATGACCGCCCGGCGGGAGGCACCGAATTTCTTGGCGCCGAAAGCGCTGGCCGCAAAATCAACCACATAGGTCAGCAGCGCCATGGCCCCCAGCAAAACCAGGGCGCCTGTGCCCACGTGGGCAAAACCGTCCGCCCAGGCCGCCATGAAAAGCCCGGCAAACAGCAAGGGCGCCCCGGGCAGGGCCGGGAAAACAAGTCCGGCCACTCCGACCAGGGCAAAAAGAAAGGCAATAATCCAAAGCGCGATCTGGGCGGCCACCGTCATGTCCATCGAGGATTCCTCACATTACACTTTTGGGTGCGCGGCCATCTTCGATCCGCAGGCCTTCACGCAGGGCCGCACTGAGGACGAAACCCTCGTAAAGCTCCTGGGCCAGAATGACCAGCCCCACAATCAGAAGCCAACCTTGCTGCCAATATAAGCCGGCCGCCCAGGCCGCCGCCGTCAACGCAATGATCAGGCAACGGATGCCCCGCACGAACCAGATCGCGCAAGTGTATTGCCCGGCCAGGCGGTAGGCGGTCCGGAATCGCTGGATGCACAGGGCGGCGGCCAGGATGGCTACCCCCGTCAGCAGGGCGGCCAGCCCGATCCCCATCGGGGGCTCAAAGAGGATATGCATACCGAACCGCCTTTCTCCACAAATGCTCAGGGCAGTGGTTCTTCGGTGTAGGCCACATTGGCCTCGGCGGAACTGTAAAGGGCCAGCTCTTTTCCGTCGCGCACATCGTTTACGAAATCAGGATTGAGCAGAAATGATTTGGCCGAGAGCACGACGTCGGCATGCGCCAGGGCCGCCTGGGCGTTATCCCGGTCGTGAATCTTGCCGCAGATCATCAGCGGCAAATCAGACACCGCCCGGGTCAATTGGGCGATCGTTTGATCGGTCCCGAAACCCGGCGCCTGGAAATCGTAGGTCGACACGGAAATGGCGTCCAGCGGCTCGCTGGTCAGCATGATGATCAGGTCCTGCCATTCCTCCCGGGTGGCAAACAGGGACACCTCCGGGTCGGCCACTCCCCAGTTGGAGATCCGGAAGGTCAGCAAACGCTCCCGCGGCACCACCGTGCGCACGGCAGCGATGATTTCGTGGGCCAGACGATAGCGGTTTTCCAGAGGGCCGCCGTATTCATCCGTGCGCTGATTGGCATAGGTGGATAGAAACTGATTGATCAGGTAGCCGTGCGCCCCATGAATCTCGACACCGTCGAAACCGGCCACCATGGCCCCTTTGGCCGTCTCCACGAAACCCTGGATGACATGGTCGATATCGAATTTGCTGGCCTGGTCGGGCACGGGATAGGGTTTCCCGGTCAAGGGGTTGTCCTGCTTGGGGGTCAGGGGGCTGGGGGCGATGCTGCGGCCGGCCGGGTTGATTTCGGGCCAGGCCATGCGGCCGCAGTGAAACATCTGCAGGACGGAAACGGCCCCGTGATGGCGGATGGCTTCGGTCACCGGCTTCCAGGCGTCGATCTGCCGCTGGGTGAGCAGTCGGGCCTGCCCGGGATAGCCCTGGGCACTTTCGTAGTCGGTCACGATGGCTTCGGTGAAGACCAGGGCCGCCCCGTTCTCCGCGCGCCGCACCAGAAAGTCGAGCACGTCCTGCCGCGGGATGCTGTCGGCCACCGAAGACATGCGGGTCATGGGTGCTACGCCCAGGCGATTGCGCAGCGTGTATCCGTTCAGATTAAACTCGGAAAAAATATCCGTCGGCATAGATCCTCCGTGGACTCATTGTGGTGACGATTGTAATTGGCAATGGCAGAAGATAGGGTTTGCCATTGGGTCGTCAAGACGTTGCCCAGAGGACTTGAAAACAATGCCGATTTTTTGGCAGCCGTGTTTCCGACGCCCGATAAGGTTGGGACAATTGAAAAACGGTACTTAGATTGAAAGCGTGTTCGCAACCGGATCAAAATTGGTTATCCATAGCCGCAAGATAAGCTTAGAAAAGTCCAATTGACGGAAACGTTCCTGGTCGACGCAACCATTGCGGATGAGGATCTCTGCTAACCGCACTTTCTGTTCACGGTCTTCACAATGGCCGTTGACATCCTTTTACTTGGTGTAAACGGTTTGTGTTGATAGCCTGGCAGGCATCAACCAACCATGCCGGGGCTCAGACGTCTGACAATGGACCGCCACACGCTTCAATCGCCTCCCGGAGCGTAATATCCATCAGCCGATTGCCCTGGGATAAAATCCGGCCCCACAAGCGTTACCCAATTTAGACAACGCATCGTTCGTTTGGAGGTCAACATGCAGGGGCAATCGAAAGTCATCCAACTCCATAGAAAAACCCATCCGCAGAGGTCCGACGATTCGCCTGAACAAACGGTCGATCACGGCCGACGCAGGGCTTTGGCCAGACTGGGGCTGTTCACCGCTGTCGCCTATGCGGCCCCTGTCTTGATGACGTTGAGCGAGGCCTACGGCAGCAGCGGCGGTTCCGGGGGTGGCTCCGGCGGAGGCGGTGGTTCCGGTGGAGGCGGTGGTTCGGGTGGATCCAGCGGGTCGAGCGGGTCGGGTGGATCCAGCGGGGCCAGCGGGTCGAGCGGCGCCAGTTCTTCATCCGGCGCCACCGGCTCTTCCGGTGCCAGGGCTTCCGGAGGGGATCGGGGATCAGGCCGGGACAGAGGGCTGGACAGGGACAGGCAATTTGATTTTGACGATTTCAATGATCTTGAACCGATGTCGGCCGAGGAAGAAGCCGGCGTTGTGGGAAACTGGGACTGACCTCGATCCATGAAATGGTTCGATTGGCGAAATCAATCGCAGCGTCAAGGCGTGTTGCGCGAAACCTTTTTGAAGGAACAGATGGTCATGCTCCTGCCGCGTCTGCGCCGATTTGCACGCAGTCTTACCGGCGATATCGAATTCGCCGACGATCTGGTGCAGATGGCCTGCGAGCGATCCCTGAGCCGGTTGGGGCAATACCGCGACGGAACGCGTTTCGACAGTTGGCTGTATCAGGTCGTTTACACCCAGTGGATCGATCACCTGCGGCGCCGAAAGCGCCGGTCGGAACAGGCCAAAAAACTAAAACATCTGCAAAAATTATCCGGGGAGGACCATGCATCGCCGCGCCAGCTTCATTCCTTCATGGACGTCAAAGAGGCATTGCAGCATCTTCCGGATAAAAACCGGGCGGCCATCGTCCTGGTGGCTGTGGAAGGCCATACATACGCCGAAGCGGCTACCGCGCTGGGGGTGCCGGCTGGTACCGTGGCCAGCCGAGTCGCCCGTGCGCGCGAAATGCTGGCAATTCAATTCCAGGAAAATAACCTCCAGAATTTGAAAGTCCACTCGCTTGGCAAAGGGAGAAAATAGCAATGGCAGCCAAATTCGATCACCTCACGCTTTCCGCTTACATGGACGGTGAATTGGACCCCCAGACCATGCAATCGGTGGAGCGTTACCTGGATAACGATGCCGCCGCCAGGCGGTTTGTCATCGAGGCCATGCGCACGACGGTGCTGTTGCGTGCCGGCAGCAATGCGGCGCTCCATGAACCTGTGCCCAATCGCCTTCTCGACGTGTTTGCGCCCCCCCCTGAAAAACG
>JASFTA010000235.1:0-4390 GCA_050114115.1 Desulfobacterales bacterium
ATGGCCGGCGAGGGCAAGGACGTGACCCTGCCGACCCTGGATGTGGATGATTTCATGGGCAAGTCCTTCACCACCGGGCCCGACGGCAAGCTCTACCAGCTGCCCGATCAGCAGTTCGCCAATCTCTATTGGTTCCGTTACGATTGGTTCAAGCGGGAGGACTTCAAAAAGCAGTTCAAGGAGATCTACGGCTACGAACTGGGTGTTCCGGTCAACTGGTCGGCTTACGAGGATATCGCCGAATTTTTTACCGAACATGTCCGTGAAATCGACGGCAAGGCCGTGTTCGGTCACAACGACTACGGTAAAAAGGCGCCGGACCTGGGTTGGCGCTTTACCGACGCCTGGCTTTCCATGGCCGGTGCTGGGGACAAAGGCATCCCCAATGGCAAGCCGGTGGACGAATGGGGCATTCGCATGGAAGGATGCGTGCCTGTGGGTGCCACCGTGGCCCGGGGCGGTGCCGCCAATGGCCCGGCAGCCAAATACGCTCTTCGCAAGTATATGGAATGGCTGAGAAAATATGCCCCTCCCGGCAGCCTGGGGATGGATTTTTACACCTATCTGCCATTTCTGGCCAACGGCAGTGTGGCCCAGCAGATTTTCTGGTACACGGCCTTCGTTCCCAGCATGGTCGCGCCAGGCCCCACGGTGAATGAAGACGGTACGCCCAAATGGCGTATGGCCCCCTCCCCTCATGGTCCTTACTGGGAGGAAGGCATGAAACTGGGTTATCAGGATTGCGGTTCCTGGACCTTCATGAAAAGCACCCCCCTGAAACGCCGCAAGGCGGCCTGGTTGTTTGCCCAGTTCTGTGTGGCCAAGACCACGTCGCTTAAAAAAGCCCACGTGGGGCTAACCCCCATCCGCGACAGCGACATCCGTCATGAATCCTTTACCGAACGGGCGCCCAAGCTGGGCGGGCTGGTGGAGTTCTACCGCAGCCCGGCCCGCGTGGCCTGGACCCCGACGGGTGTCAATGTGCCCGACTATCCGAAACTGGCCCAGTTGTGGTGGCAGAATATCGGCGAGGCGGTTTCCGGTGAAGTGGCCGTGGATACCGCCATGGACAACCTGGCCAAAGAGATGGATCGCGTGATGGAGCGCATCGCCCGTTCCAAGACCCAGGGCGAATGCGGCCCCAAACTGAATCCCGAAAAGGATGAAGCCTACTGGCTGAACCAGCCGGGGTCTCCCAAAGCCAAACTGGACAATGAAAAGCCCAAAGGGGAGACGGTCGACTACGACCAGTTGATCCAGGCTTGGCGGGAGGGGCGCGTGAAATAGTGCCCATCCATAAATGGCATCTTTCGGCCCAGGCCTGCGTTCTCGTAATTTCGAAATCCTCGACGTAGCCTAAGCTGCGCGTCGCTTACGCGACGACGGCTTCGCCATCGGTTTCAAAATTACGGCGGCCTTGTCCTGAACCAAAATCTACCATTTCTGTATGGACACTGAAAACCCGGTGCCGGATCTCACTTGAATTAGAAGGAATAGGATCCTTCGCCTCATCATAACTAACAAAAGGGGGAAACGGTATTAACATCTGCCGCTTCCCCCTTCTGCATCAGGCATCGGAATCAATAGTCGGTATAGATCAATGCCTCCCGGATACTTTCATCATTCAAGCGCTGCTCGATGTCAATGTTGAAGAATTCGGCGGCGGGGGCAAGAATCGCGGGGTTGGTCGCCTGCACCTTTCGGGCGGTTTCGATAACGAAATCAATGCCATTTCGGGTTATCTTGCCTAGCGGACGGCGGCATCCCCCTCCGGGCATTCCCAGGACGGCCATCAGGGTTTTAATGGCCACCGGGTTGCGGAAGCGGGCCGTGACCTTGCCGAAAGGGGTTTCTTCGGTAGTGCTGACCGTCACCAGACCGAACAGGGGGCTCAGCTCCTGACAGAGCTTTTCGGCCGCCGCGAGCTCTTTTGCAGCCAGCAGCGCCACCAGTTGGGTCATGGCTGCCGGGGCCACATTGGAGACCACCGAAATGACACCGGCGGCATTGATTCCGGGGTCCGTCATCATGTCGAAGGTCATGCCGTCGTCGCCGGACAGAATCGTGAAATCCGGTCCGCAGCAGGAGCGGGTGCGTTTCATGTTCTCCAGATTGCCGGTGGCTTCCTTGACCGTGGCCACATTTTGATAGCGCTGACGGGCAAGCGCCAGATCCTCCGGCAGCAGCTGGGTGCCGGTGCGTCCCGGGATGACATAGGGAATGATTTCCAGGCCTGGAAACGCGGCCGCGACGGGTTCGATGTATTCGCGTCTGATTTCCAGGGAGCTGGGACCATTGTAATAGGGATCCACCAGCAAAACGGCACCGACGCCGGCGTCGGCGGCATGCGCCGTGGCCTCTAATGCCTCTTGGGTGTTGTTGCTGCCGGTGCCGGCAATGCACAGGCATTTGCCCTTGGTTTTCTTGGCCACCCGTTCCACGACTTGATTGTGTTCATCCCAGGACAACGAGGGGCTTTCACCGGTGGTGCCGACCGCCAGAACACCGGTGATGCCGCCGGCGATCTGGTAGTCCACCAGACGATCCAGGCCTTCGTAATCGACCGCATCATTGCTAAAAGGCGTAATGATGGCGGTGTAGCATCCTGTTTCCATAGCATCCTCCTTTGAGGGATCGTGAACAACAAGTCGTATACCGGGTGGGAACCCTTTATCTGGTAGATAAAAGGCCAGGGATCTGTCAAGGAAAATCAAGCGATTCTGATTGGCTAAGCCCTAAATAGGCTTGACAGTTCCCGGAAGGCATAATACGAAGTTGCATTTTGTAAAATGCACACCAAGAGGCCCGTATTGCAGCGGGCATACGGGGTAGGACTTATGAGCCAATACAAAAATGCAGACGAATACATTTCGGCGCATCGTAAAATGCTGGCCGACAATCCCGAATGCGGGACCACTCATTATAACCTTGCCGTAGCTCTGATGGGCCAGGGAAAATTTGATGAAGCCGAAAAAGAGTTGCTGGAAGCCATTGACTGCAGTCCCGGTCTGGCTGAGGGCTATGTCCAGTTGGGGGCCATTTGTCTCAAGCGCGGGGATTTAGAAGGCTGCCTCGACTGGAATCAGCGCGCCGTCAAAGCGCGCCCAGGTTTTTCGGAAGGACACGGCAATATCGGTTTCGTGCAGCTCCAGCTGGGCAACCTGACCGAGGGCATCAAATCACTCGAGCGGGCCACCCATTTCAATTTTCGCTTTGTCCAGGCGTATGCCACCCTGGCCAGCGCCTACCTGATGAACGGCGAGGTGGATAAAAGCATTGCCGCCTGTGAGAGCGCCCTCAAAGTCGAGCCTGATTTCCCGATTGCCCACAACAACCTGGCCATCGCCTACATGGAAAAGGGGGATTTCGCCAAGGCCATCGCGCATGCCGACCGCGCGGTCGAACTGGGCTACGAGGTCGCCCCACAGATCCTGGAAGAGCTGGCCGCGCACCGTTAAGCGGGTGCGTTTTGGCCGCGACCGCTCCGTGAAGATTGATTTTGAGATTGCCGGGCGCCCGGGCCGCGTGGATGCTCATCATCCGCTTTGGTCGCAAGCCCTGCCGATGCCGTCCCGATTTAGACCCGCCGCTCCCGAACAAACCATCGCCATATCCCATGGCGCGTATTTCGAATCCATCCAGACCTATCTGGAAGCCGATGGCGGTCGGCCGCTTCGCATGGCCCTCGAGGCGCTCGCGCCGTCGGCGCCCCGGCCGGCCCTCCGCCAACCCATCAACGTCATCCTCGAAAAACACGGTGAATTCTACCATCCTGCCCGGATTCAGGTGGCATCGGGCGAGAAACCGCATGCGCTGGCGTTGAACGTGGCCGTGACGCCGCCGGGTATCGAATGCATGCAAAATGAGCTCGAAGCGTTAGATCGGGTTGCCCCCCGGCTTCCGGCCGGAACGCTGCCGCGCGTTTTCGACGCTGGTCGAAGCGAAACGCCGGATGGCCTATCCGTGCAGATGTTTCTGGCCGACTGGTTCGAGGACCACCATGAATTCCACCTCTCCGTCGATCCCCAGGATGGGGTGCAGAAAACGATCGTCTGGGATCGTCGGCGGGGGCCCTATTTTCTGCCGCCCCACCTGATGGCCGATATTTATTTCCAGGCCGCTTTTTTATTGTCGCGGGCCTATGATCCCCGCTCCACGCGACAAATTTATCCCTGGCATCACGCCGCCGGTGACTTTGTCCTGCGGCGTGATGCCGACGAACTACATCTGAAATTGATCACCGTGCGCCAATATGCCCCCACCATGGCGCCCGAAGATGGCCAAGACCTGGATGACGACGCCCGGCTGATGGCTCTCATGGTCTTTTTGGCCAATCTCTCTTTGCGCAACCGTCTGGACCGTATGGACGGCACCGGCGAAATGGCCTGGG
>JASFTA010000236.1:0-4385 GCA_050114115.1 Desulfobacterales bacterium
CATCGGTATCGGTTTCGGCCCCGTGTTTCCTGATACCTGACACCCGAAACCTGACAACTTTTCAATGGTTTCAGGTGTCGGCCCTAACATTGGTCTCGTATTTCCTGAAAGCCAACACCAGAAAACTCACACCTGCCCCGTGTTCATAATCGATTTGGCGCTGTCCGACAATCCTTGGCGGAGTGCCTGGGCCAGGCGTTGACAACCGAAGGAGGATAATGCATGACAGTGCCATTGACGGTTTGATCCGTTGCTCTATCCGCGACGCCCAAGGAGCTGCCCATGATTTGGCAGAGTGCGGTCGGACTGGTGGTATTTGTGGCCCTGGCTTGGGGTTTGAGCGAGAATCGCCGTGCCGTCCGCTGGCGGACCGTTCTTATCGGGTTAGGGCTTCAACTGGCCCTGGGCCTGGTGCTCCTAAAAGGCCCTTTTGTGCGCGAGACCTTCCTGGCGCTCAATCAGGTGATTCTGGCCCTGGAGCAATCCACGCGGGCCGGCACGTCTTTCGTATTCGGATATGTGGGCGGCGGGGCGCTGCCCTTCGATCTCAAATATCCCCAAAACAGCTTTGTTTTCGCCTTCCAGGCGCTGCCGCTGATTCTTCTGATGAGCGCCCTGTCATCGCTCCTGTTCTACTGGAAAATCCTGCCGCTGGTGGTCCGTGGCTTTGCCTGGTGCCTCCGCAAGACAATGGGCATCGGGGGTACCGAAGGTCTCGGCGTGGCGGCCAACATCTTTGTGGGCATGGTGGAGGCCCCGCTCTTTATCCGACCCTATCTCCACAACATGACCCGCAGTGAAATTTTTACACTGATGACCTGCGGCATGGCCACCATCGCCGGCACCGTCATGGTCCTCTATGCCAGCATCCTGTCGGCGGCCATCCCGGGGGTCATGGGGCATATCCTGACGGCCTCGATCATCAGCGCGCCCGCGTCCATCATGATCGCCAAAGTCATGGTGCCGGAGACGCGCGAGCTGACGCCGGGTGAATTGACCGCTCCTGAGCCCGCCACCAGTGCGATGGACGCCCTCACCAAAGGCACGCTCCAGGGTGTTACCCTCCTGATCAACATCGTGGCCATGCTCGTGGTCCTGCTGGCCTGTGTCTATCTGGTCAATCTGCTTCTGGGATTCCTCCCGCCGGTGGCGGATGCCCCCTTGACATTGCAGCGTCTGCTCGGGTGGCTGATGACGCCCGTGGTTTTTCTGATGGGCATTCCGTTTGGCGAAGCGGTCGCCGCCGGCACGCTCATGGGGACGAAAACGGTCCTGAACGAGCTTATCGCCTATATCGATCTCAGCCAACTTCCGGAAGGCACCCTCAGCCCCCGCAGCATGATCATCATGACTTACGCCATGTGCGGTTTTGCCAATCCCGGCAGCCTGGGTATCATGATCGGCGGCATGGGCACCATGGCGCCCTCGCGCCGTGAGGAAATCGTCTCCCTGGGGATCCGATCCATCATCGCCGGCACCCTGGCCACCTGCATGACCGGTGCCTTGGTGGGGCTGATTGGCTAACCGCAGGTGCCAAGACAAGCCTCACCCGAAGGCGCCTGTGGCCCTGTCTTTTTCGTTCGCACACGGGGGTTCACCGTGGTTTCTCTCCGAATCTGTCAATTTTCTATATAGCCGCTGACAATTTAGTTCACGCTTGCCTTGGCCGCCAATCACTAACAAGCTGAAATCATTGATGCGCCTAATCGTCGTGCAGACCGGCATCGATTTTGCTGAGTTGAAGGCGATAAACCGATTCAAGGGGGCTTTGATATGAACTTTGGCGGCGTGTCACTTTTCAGTATCGTGTGCGAGGCTCTGTGGCCGGAGGGTTTTTACCGGTGTATGGGAATGGTCCTGGGCCTGGCGGCGGCCAGCATCCTGGTCTTGATCGTCGATATTTGGTGGGGCGCCCTGTTGGGCCTGCCGGTCGGGGCAATGCTGATCCGGTATCGTTACCGCCGATGCAGGCGCTCTCTTGGCGCCGTCGATCAAACCGGCGCATCCATGCGATTCGATGTCGGGCCACGGCACGATACCCTGACGCACCGCGCGGGCCCAATCCAGATGGTCGATCGATTCCAGGCGCGCGATTCCTCCGGCAAGGAGGCGCAACTCGTCAGGGCCGAAATCCTCTGGCATCGGCATGGCGATCGGCATGGTGCGCGTGGGCACTGCCTCGATCTTATCGGCAAGATGCGGCCGGATGATCCGCTCTTGGCGCAGACCTGCAACCTCTACCTTAGTACCTGTATAAGGTCGCATGCCAAGCCGGTTAGGCCCGCTGTGCCCCCTCCGGCGGCCATCCCCAAATCGTTGCACCCCCTTCCCGTAACAGCTGGCGAGGCCCAAATCATTCCATTCAAGCCGCGTAGTGGCAGACCATCCACGCTCTGAACATTACGCGATGGCATCTCCAAAATAGGATTTTGGTTCCAGATCCCCCGTTAAACTTCAGGGCCTCGAAGGCGGCCGTGTGTTTCCCCGCTAAACCGGGATTCCCCGCCTGATCGAAAATTCATTGTGGGTCGAACCGGAGGAATACATCGGTATTGCGAGGATTCAATTTGCCGGGGTCTGACTGCGCTTGATGCTCTCCAGGCGCTTCAGCAGCGTGCGGGCTTTTTCCAGATTGCGCTGGACATCACGATAGTTGGGATCGAGTTTGTAGACCAATTCCCATTGGGCGATGGCCTCGGTCAACTTTTCTTGTTGAAAGTCGGCCAAACCCTGGCGGTAGTGGCGGTCTTTGAACATGTCTTCGGATTTGGTGATGTTCTGGGCGCACTTTTCGCACTTGGGGTCATATTTAAGGGTGGCCTGGAACGCATCACGGGCTTTGAGATAGTCTTCCTGGCGATAAAGCTCAAGGCCATGTTCATAGTGAGACTTGGCCAGGTAGCTTCGAATCTCGGCATCCTCTGGATCGTCCTTGGCCAATTCTTCGAGCTTGACGATGGCCGCTGCATATTTTTGGGTTCGGTAAAGGGCCAATGCAGTGCCGCGCTTGTCCTCCTTTCCGGATTTTTGGCGGCTTTCTTCAATCAGCCGACGGCAGTCCTGGCAGTCCTGGTCGTATTTCAAGGTGTTCTCAAATGCCTCGACCGCCTTGGCATAGTTCGCCTGGCGGTAAGCCTGGCGCCCCTTGGCGTAGTAGGCTTGGCCCATGTAGCGCGTGGCCTCGGGATCGTCGGGGACCGTATTCAACACTTTGGCGAATTCGGTGATGGCACCGTCGTAATCCTTGTCGGCATAGAGTTCCCTGCCCAGATCGCGGTAATTGGCGGTCATGCCGCCATTGTCAGCGCCTGCCGACGCGTCCATCGACGCGGCGCGCGCCGGCGCCACCTCGATGGGATCACCCGCAATCAGAGGCGTCGCAGCGGTTTCCGGTATCTTCAATTCCTGACCGGCGCTGATGGATGTCGCGCTGGGCAAGCCATTAAAATCGGCAATAACATCGTATTTCTTGAAATCGCCGTAATAGGTTCCGGCGATTTTGGAAAGGCTTTCACCCGGTTGCACCACGTGCACAGCATAGCGTTTGACCACCATGACATCTTCGCCCATGGCGCCGACGGCTTGTCCGCTCTCCGTCCGAATATCGTGGCGGTCGCCCATGATCGGGACGCCCTTGACGATCGGGATCTTGATTTGCTGCCCGACATCGAGGCGCGTGGCATCCTCGATTTCGTTGTATTTGGCGATCAAATGGAATTTGCGGTAATCACCGTAGTATTGGGCGGCCATCGAGGAGATGGTTTCACCCGCCCTGACGGTGTGCAGGATGTAGCGGTTGGCCGTCGATACCCCGCGATCGAATTCAGCCAGCTTTTCCTTGGCCCCCGAATGCTCCGGATCGTAGCGCAGGGTCGTCAAGAAGGCCTGGCGGGCCTGAGGGTACTGCCCCATTTTGTAGAATTGCAGGCCACTTTGATAGTGATCGTCGGCCATGGCCGACAATTGAGGGCCAAGTTCGGCCGTTTTGCTCTGGGCGGTCTGGTTGTCGGGTTGCACCGTCAAGGCCAACTGATAATGCTCGTAGGCCGCCACGAGATCGCCCGCTTGCTCAAAGGCCTGGGCCTGGGCCAAATAGTCCGCCCCGAGTTTTTTGGAGGAAGGGCCGGTGGCACATGCCGCCACCATCGCCATCAGACACATGATAACGAACATTTGAGATGCATGTTTCATGATGATGTTACTCCAGCGCAAGGGGATAAAAGGTTTTCAACCGCGACGCGAAGGTGTCCATGTCCCGTTTGAGGACCTGGTCCCGCTTCAGTGCCAGCGGATTGGCAAAAAAGGGATTACCGCCCCGACGAACCGAGGCGGCCATTCTATAACCAGCTTCTTGGGCCAGATTGATCGCCCGCCGATCGTAATAG
>JASFTA010000237.1:0-4381 GCA_050114115.1 Desulfobacterales bacterium
AAAGAAAAGCGACACTGCTCAGCATCAGCAAAAAGGCCAAGGTCATCGATTTCTTGAATACCGTCATAATGGTCGCTCGCCTGAATAATGGTTTTTGAAATGCATTCCTTAAAAAGCATTCACCATATAGCAACCGTCATGCCAAACATAACTAATTGTTTTTATTTGATTAATAAATTATGGCGAAAAAATGGGAACAGCGGGTTCCGAAATGGCCCTAAACGGATGCGGCCCAGTACCGCCCAATGACCCAAAAGCAGTTCAACACGATGAAATTCTTATCTTTATCTCTCGGAATTCGAAATTCCTGATTCCTCCCCGACAGCCTCTGAAGTTCCGGTCGAAAACCCAATGATGGCCTAATTGCTATCTGCTGTTATGCAAGGGGAGCCTTT
Organism: Desulfobacterales bacterium; assembly: GCA_050114115.1. Taxonomy (GTDB): domain Bacteria; phylum Desulfobacterota; class Desulfobacteria; order Desulfobacterales; family UBA5852; genus JABZFP01. Next base: position 396 of record JASFTA010000237.1, read on the forward strand.
CTGGCGATTCACCGGTTCAGGGCCTCGATGCGTTTGGTCATACTTTTTTAGTAATATCAGTTGTATGTGTTGGCTTCGCTTTTACGAGCCAGAGTTTATTATGGGGGTTTGTCTCTATGGGAGGACCTTGGAAAGGTTGGCACTTTCATTGCTTAAACAGACGCATCATCGACGCCCGATGATGTGATGCTGCCAAACCGAAACGCGCCGCGGTGGCGCTTTTAGTCGCATCCATTTGGCTTTCGGCCTTATCAATGGCAACCGCATCTCGCGGCGGTTTGCGTGATGGCCAATTTAACTGGGGAAACTTGATGAACGATCAGATCCTATTTTGTGTGCAATGCGAGGAGCCTTTTGCCTTCAGCGCCATGGAGCAGCAAAAATATCGTCAGCGGGACTTTGATCCGCCGCGCCGCTGTCCGGCCTGCCGTCAGCACCGGATGCGCACGGACGATGCGCATGAGGCCCGGGAGGGACGTCGCCGCTCCAGATCACGCCGCCGCTCCCACCAGGATGATGGATGGGCCCACCGCTAGAAGGCCATCAAATCCAACGGGTTTTGTACAGCGCCGCCATCAGGAAGCACTTACCGATCGCGCAGGGTTGTAATAATCAAGGGATAGCCCTGCCGCGGGTTCACCCCCGGCAGTCGCTTCGGCCGATAGACGGTTTGCCGCCTGATTGCCGACATAATTTCCCTGCCATTAATTGGTCCCCGGCAGCGGCGTACGAAACCATTTGGAATCATAAACGCAATCATCACGCCACTGAAACGAGACTGACTTGGATGCCATCGGTATTTTGAACATCGGTCGCGACCTGCTGTCGTGGCGCGCGATATTGGATATCCTGCTGATGGCGGCCGGACTTTTTCTGCTCTACCGGACCCTCGTCCGCCTGGGAACCTGGAAAATCGCCACCGGCATCCTGGCGGCTGTGGGTGTTTATCTCCTGGCCCGGCTTCTCGATCTGCGCGGTATCGAGTGGATCTTCGGCAATTTCAGCCAGGTGGCCGCCGTCGCCCTGATCGTCATCTTCCAGCCCGAGTTGCGCAAACTTTTTGAGCGGGCCGTCTCGATGCGCAGCTCCCGGACCCGTGATCCGGGCGATGTCGTTTCGCGGCTGATCGCCTATACCCTGTTTGCGTTGGCCAAAATAAAGCAGGGGGCGCTGGTGGTCTTCCCAGGCCGGGAACCCATTCAGGAATGGATTTCGGGGGGGCATACCCTGGACGCGCGACCCAGCATCCCGCTGCTGCGAAGCATTTTCGATCCGCATTCCCCCGGACATGACGGCGCCCTCATCGTCGAGAAGGGCCGTTTTTCCCGGTTGGGCGTTCGCCTGCCGATATCCCAAAGCCAGCAGCTGGCGGACGATTTCGGCACCCGCCATCACGCCGCCATGGGACTGGCCGAAAAGTCCGATGCGCTGATCGTGCTGGTTTCCGAGGAACGCGGAAGCGTCAGCATCTTCTACAAAGGCCAGATGCAGCCGATGGCCAATGCCGACGATCTGGTGAAGGTCATCATCGACCACTGGAAAGAAACGGCGGCTTATCCCTTTGGCATTCCGAGGGGCCGGATGCGCCGGGCCATGGTATCCCAGATGCTGGCCAGTCTGGCCCTGGCCGTCGTCCTCTGGTCGACCCTGATCAGTGCCCAGGGCGAACAGCTGGAGAAAATGCTGACGGTGCCGGTGGAATTCACGGCGTCGCCATCACACCTGACGCTGATAGGGGACAAAGCCAAGGAAGTGCGGCTCCATTTGACCGGCTCCCGGTCGGATCTCGATCTGATCGACCCGTCCAACCTGCGGGCCAAGATCGATCTGGCCAAGGCATCGGTCGGCAAGCAGACCTTCGTGATCACGGCCGATAACTTCCGTTTGCCGCGGGGGGTCCAGCTCTTGGACGTGGTGCCGGCCAGCATCGAACTCACACTGGCCGAATTCACGGAACGCGAAATCGCGATCCAGCCCCAGCTGGTGGGCAAACTGCCGGAGGGCCGCACGATGAAATCCGTGGACCTCCAGCCCAGCCGCGTACGGGTACTGGCCCCCCCGGGGGTGAAGGAACAGCTCAGGGTCATGACCACCCCCATCTTCCTTGAAAACATCGAAGGCGATACCGTCATCTTTTGCAAGATCATCGCCCCGCCTTCCCTGCATCCTATCGACCGGCGCTGGCCGGACGTCGAAGTTAAAATCACGCTGGCCCGCTGACGCATGCCGGCGGCCGCATCACGGAGGCATATCCCATGAGCAACGATCAGGCGCTGCAGAGGTTTGTCCACAAAAGCTTCGCCCACGATGTCGCCGGGGCCACTTTCTTGCTCGAGGGGCTGCCGGTGGCCGACGCCGCCTGGATTTTTCAGGAACTGCCCTTTGAGAGCGCCGTCAAGGCCATCAACAACCTGCAGATCGATTTCGCGGCCGATCTCCTCAAACAGGCCGACGACCATTTTTTGAAACACCTGGCCGCGGAACTCGACCCGCCGCTGGCCGGGGCCCTTCTCATGCACCTGCCGGAAGAGGAGCGCGGGCGACTTAAAGCGTATCTGCCCGATGAACTGCAGGCCCGGATTCGGGAATATCTCGAATATCCCGAAGGCAGCGTCGGGCGCATCATGACCACGAATTTCTTGGCCTTTAACCAGAGCCTTCGGGTCGAAGAGGCCATCGCCAAAATTCGCGCATTGGCCAAAAGACGCTTCCCCGCTTCCTACGCCTATGTGGTCGATGACGACAGCCGCCTGCGGGGTGTGCTGAACATGCGCGACCTCATGCTGGCCGAGCCCGGGCAGCGGCTCGAGTCTGTCATCCGCCCGGATGTCTTCAGCCTGCACGGCTTCACGGATGTGCAGGATGCCGCCGCCGAACTGGCGCGGCGCAAGTACTTTGCCGCCCCGGTGGTGGACGGTGAAAATCGGATCGTGGGCATCATCAAGGCGGAGCGCATGATCCAGGGCGTCCAGGAAGAGGCCGTCCAGGACATCCAGATGATGTTCGGGGCCGGCGGCGATGAGAAAGCTTTTTCGCCTATCACGTTCTCACTGCGAAAACGCCTGCCCTGGCTGCATGTGAATCTGGCCACGGCCTTTCTGGCGGCGGCGGTCGTGGCCCTCTTCGAGGGCATCATCGCCCAGTTGACCATCCTGGCCGTCTTCCTGCCGGTGGTGGCCGGTCAAGGCGGCAATGCCGGCGCCCAGTCGCTGGCCGTGGTCATGCGCGGCATCGTCATGCGCGAAATTCCCAAAGACAAAATGCTCCGGCTGGTTCTCAAAGAGGGCCAGTTGGGCGCCATCAACGGCGCCGTGATCGGCATCGTCACCGCCCTGGTGGCCTGGATCTGGCACGGCAACCCCTATCTGGGGCTCGTCATCGGCCTGGGCATGCTCTTTAACCTGTTCTTTGCTGGGCTGTCCGGAGCCTCGATACCCTTGTTGATGAAAAGTATCGGGATCGATCCGGCCCAGAGCTCCAGCATCATCCTGACCACCGTGACGGACGTATTGGGGTTCGTGGCCTTTCTGGGCTTTGCCGTCCTCTTTCAGCGTTTCCTGGTCTGACCCCCATGGACTACTCGAAACTGCGGACCTCACTGATCCTGTTCGGTGGCATCTTGGCCTGCGGGACCTTCGGCTATGCCATTGTCGATCACATGCCCCTCTACGATGCCTTCTACATGACCATCATCACCATCAGCACGGTCGGTTTCAGTGAAATCCGGCCGCTGTCGCCTGGCGGCCGGGCCATCACCATCTTCATCATCGTGACCGGCATCGGTTTGGGCACCTATACCCTCGGGCTCTTCGTCCGCCTTCTCGTGGAGGGTGAACTTCAATATTATCTGGGGAGACGCAAATTGCGCAAAAACATTGCGGATCTAAAGGACCATTACATCATCTGCGGGTTCGGCCGCATCGGGCGCATCGTGTGTGAAGAGTTGATGCACGCCGGCATTCCCTTCGTCGTGATCGAGCATGATG
>JASFTA010000238.1:0-4381 GCA_050114115.1 Desulfobacterales bacterium
ACCAAAAAAACAACGGGTGCCCATCCATAGATGCTAGTGTTTGGCCGGGCATGCGCTAACCAACGGGTATCAAACGCAAACATGAGTTCTTCCCACATTCCCCTCGCCATGGCCGATACCGGCCGCAAAGTACGCCTCGTTTCCGTTACCGGCGGACGGGCCATGAGTTCACACCTTGCCGCCATGGGGCTGTTGCCCGGTGTCGAGGTGGAGATCAAGCATAAGACCCCCGGGGGCCCCTTTGTTCTGGGCGTCAAAGGATGCCAACTGGTTCTCGGCCGGGGCATGGCCCAGAAAATTCTGGTCAGCTGATCGTCCGACCGTATCCACACATTCCCCCATCATCAGGCTGTCGAAAAGAAATGCCAGCATGACGTTTTACCAAATCCTGTGAAGGTGGTTTGAATATCCAGGCGCTTAAACGGCATGGTTGCGTAACTGGACACCAGGCATCATTTTTTTTCCGGGGTATCGAAAAGGGAAGGACCTACGCCGCGCAAGCATTGGCTCAAAGCGGCGGGGTTGACCATCACCGCAGCCGATCAACCCGCTTTGCGGGGTTCGTGATAAGAAGGAAAACACCGATCCTGTGCCACCAGCCGCTATGCAGCACGGACCCTTACACCTTATTATCAGTCGATTGCCGGCAGGCGGCCGGCAATCGACTAGGCCGTCAAGGTGGCGATGCTGCAGGGCTCGGAATCGCTGATCGATGACGAATAATGCTTGCAGATTGGGCAGAATTTACGTGGCACCCCCCGGCCGGTCCAGGCCATTTTAAGACGGTGTTTGGCGCCGCATTTGGGGCAAACGCATTCGGTCGACTTCTCGCTGAGGCAAATGGTCTGGATGCATTCGATACCCTGTTCCGTGACGAGCATTTCTTTTTCTGTTGGCATGCTTCGGCCCTCCGTGAAGTTAGGTCGTGCCCATCCCTAAAAGGCATCTCTCGGCCCAGCCCGGCGTTCTCATGCTTTTGGAATCCTCGGCCTAGCCTGGCTGCGCGTCGCTTCGCGACGACGACGCCGTCGTCGGTATAAACATCGCTGCGGTTTGTTGAACACCGGTTGCGTTTAAAATTGATCTGCAATCCCGCCGCAGGCGGGGGCCTGAACTGAAATCCACCATTCTGGATGTCCGCTGGGGTGCGCAAGGGTTGAGGGCGCTTAAGCCTTGCGGTCCGATGCTTGGAAATACGATTGTGTCCAAATGCCGCCGCTGTCTCTCCATACCTAACGGTCTGCCGTCTGACCGATTAACCTGACTGGATTTCACCAACACGGCCTTCAACAATACTGCACGCCCGTTCCAAAACAGTAATCGCCGTCCCGGCGTTTGATTTCCCGCGACCATCGCACCCTTGCGGCGCATCCTCCTTGGCAGGGTGTTGAGAGCGCCGATTCGTTGCGGATGATTAAAACCGTCCCCCTGGGCGCCTCAAAATTTGATTCGAAATACAGCCCGCACCGGCCGTAATTGATGACCACCGCGCCAATCATCTCGCCACGGTCGGTTTCCAGGATGATGGGCTCCTCGAAAGCAAAGCGGATCGACGCGCGTTTTTCATGGGAGAGCTCTGGATACTGATCGGTGCAGCCGGGAATTGCGCCGAAATCAGCGTCGCGCATTCGGCCGGCGCTGGCGGATGACATCCTTGCGGTCATGATTGAATTCCTTTCTGTTTGTATTTCTGCACCAGATCCGTGATGGCCTCTTCAAGTAGGGCACCCAGCGATTTGTCCGCATCGACGGCAAGGTGTTTGAGCGCCTTGATACGATCTTCGGCAACACGGGTTGAAAAGGTTTTCTTGGCCATGTAAGAATTCTTAAAAAAAATAATACAATAAATCAATAAAAAATTAATAAAATAAATAATTTTAAATATAAAAAATTAAATAAATAAAGCTTACATGCTTGCATACAAGAATAAAAGAAGGGCTTCAGGGGGGCGACATGGGGAAATTTGCCGGGGAACGGCGGACGATGACAGGGCCTTCACAGCCATCTTTGCAGGCCGGAGGTGCGGACCCACCAGAAAAACTGGCACGGCGACTTGAATCGGGGCGCGGCAGCAGCGAGAGGCGAGGGTTCCGACCGGTGGAGGGCGGTCGGGTCCAACGGCAGACACTGTTGACATCGAATGCCTCAAGGGTTACACGCACACGTGGGATCAAATCGCGGGAGGACGGATGAATACGATTTTCAAAGCGCTTCTGGCCGGGTTTCTTTTTTTGGGCACCTGGCTGTGCATTTATGGTTTCCAATCTGAGAAACTGGTCAAAATTTCCACGCTGACATCGGCGCTCATCGGTCTTGCCTGCGCCGCCACGTTTGTCTATTTCGCTTTCATCGATATCAAGAAGCAATAGCACCGGGCAGTGATTTCAGCAGGCGATCTGCCGTCCAAGGGTCGGTCATCGGATGGGATGTCAAGTCATGACGTCCGGCGGTTGAACCGGGGTAATCGATTGGATTGGATGCGAGCGGTTAGTGCTGTTGACCCGCGCAATGCGGTGAGGTACCGCCTCGTGCATACGCCCGTCGGTGTCGCGCCGCAGGAGGGCGTCCGCCTGCCTCTCATGGGGTTAACGGAATCCGCCCTGGCGGTAGATGCGCCAGGCCAGAACACCCAGGGCAATGATGGGGAAACGCTGCAACCGCCGGGGGACTTCCGCCTGAACACCTGTGTGCCGTTCAATCTTCCAGCGGATATAATCGACGCCGCCCGCAAACGTAAACGCGCCTTTCAACAGCCGCAGGATCGACAGGATCTTGCCCTGGAAAAAACGCACCCGCCAGATTTGCCGGGCGCTGAAGCGGCTGTGCGCAGACACCTGGGGGGTGTAGCGGCAGCGCGGGCCATCTTCGGCGATGGCCACTTCATAGGGCATACGGTCGATGGCCGCCCGTGTGATCTTCTCGTAGTATTCCTCGAACATCTCGACCAGGTTGGACAGTTTATCCGGATTCTCCGCGCGCAGTTCCGAGCGGTAGCTTAAAGAAAGGCCTTTGAACCACAGATCCCGGGCGGCAAACGGTGTTTTGGTGCATGGCAGGGCGCGATGCATAAAGGTCGTCACGGCTTGCGCCAAAGCCATCACGATCCGATCCTGGTCCGCGGGGCTGCGGACATAGGCGATGGCGATCGGCTGGGCGAATCGCCCCCAGATGTAAGAATGAAACCAGCGCATCGACGTGCCCTGTTCAAAGTCGTTCAGGGAGAGAAGCGCGTACTTGGCGCGCACCGTCCGGTTTTCGAAAGGCACTTCGAGGTAGAAGACATTCGGCGGCAACAGCGCGTTCAGGGCGGACCACAAGGTGCTTTGTCCCGAATGGCGGTAGCTGTCCACCAATACGTAGAGGTCGGCCATGCCGCCGCGGTCCTGGCCGGAGCGCAGGCACGAGCCATAAAATAAAACCGCGGCTGCGCCGTGGTATTGTTGGCGGAGATGGGTAACAAGGGCCTGAATGGCCGGGTAGACCGGCTGGCTGGTTTTTTCCCGAACAATATCGGTTAGCAGGTTCGGCGGGTTCATTGATTCAATCTCAGAAAGGCGGCCTGGCCCCCGGCATCCAGTACCAGTTCGCCCTGACGGGAATCGACCTGGAACAGTTCACCGTCCAGCGCAAAGCCGCCGTCCAGAGCGATACGGACTTCATGGGCACTATGGCTGTGGTATCCATTGGCGGGTGTTGCCAGGCGCGACCGCCGGCTCTGACAAATGGCGGCCATGACGCGCAGGAAGCATCGCGGATGGGCGGTTGCGGCCGTTAGACGCAAGGGGCCTTCTTCCCGGCCCCAGTGGGGCTGCATGCCGAAGATCAACTGCTCTAGCGTGTAGGTCAGAATCAGCATGTAGTCATTGGTTTCAAGGCGTCGGCCGTCCACGGAGATGGTCGCCCGGGCGGCGCCTAGTTTGCTGAAATCCCGGGCGGCAATCGCCGCCAGATAGCGTCCCACGATCAAGGCGTTGGCGGGGCGGCCTTGCAATCCCAATCCATGGATGCGCGAATGAAACAGGTTGATGCCCTTGTAGATGCAGGCGGCACCGAAAAAGAGCCCATACAGCGGCAGGCGGCCGTCCGGATGCCGGACCCTGAGGATGGGGCGACGTGTAATACAAGCATGCCCCGTGCCTGTTCGGGCCCAGGAGCGGATGTGTTCGAGCGCGTGGATGCGGGATCCGTGAAATCCCAGATCCTGGGTGGTCATATTGGTGGTACCGCCGCTGAGAAGGGCCAGAAGCGGCAAGGTTGGGTAGGGGCGGTCATGCAGTAGGGTCGTCAGCACGGCCTGAATCGTTCCGTCGCCGGCATTGACGGCGATCAGATTGATGTCATGGCGGGCGAAATCTTCGAGGGTGGCGGCGACTTCGGCGGG
>JASFTA010000239.1:0-4366 GCA_050114115.1 Desulfobacterales bacterium
CATGACCAACCAGAAGCGTTTGGGTTGCGGCGACCGCGTGGTTGGGCCGACATGACCCACGTTGCGCATCGTCCGACTGGAGCGGTAGCGCTCCAACGCTTCCTTGGCGTCGGCACCCACCGCCTCCGCATAGGTTCGAATAAAGCCCTTGACGAAAACCTCATCGGGCAGGTGATCGTGCTCCTCGGCCTCGAGCCGTTTCAAAACTTCGACGCGAATCCGCGTTTCCGCCGCGAGGGCTTCGATCGATATCTTTTTTTCGATGCGCGCTGATTGAAGAAAAAGACCAAAAGAGGTCGACTGAGGATCGTGCGTCATGGCTCCTCCACGGTTTGCAGGCGCAAGCAGGCACATACACCTGCGACCGCCCGCGGGCAATCGGTCTCGATAGGGATCGGCCGCCTTGCGTTCAACGCCCGGATGACCCGCAGAGAAACGCGGTTAGCGAATGATTTTAATATGCGATCGTTCACGAAGCTCGGAAAGCCAATTCTTGAATTTACGGTTGACGATCTGATCATACAATTGGTCTTCGATTTCGGGCCTGGCCTGCTCCAGGCTCTTACCACCGGAGATTTTCAGATCATCGATGTAGAAAATCTGCAAACCGCGATCGGTCGTCAAAATCGAGGTGTGATCACCGGCCTTGAGACCCTGCAGTGCGCCGCGGATTTGAGCGGCCAGATCTTCGATTTTGAATTCGCCCAGAAGACCACCGTCCTTGGCCATTGGTCCGTCGGAATATTCCCGCGCCAGATCGGCAAAATCGCCGCCGGCATCGAGCTTGGCTAAAATCATCTCCATTTTCTGCCGGGCTTGTGCTTCTCCGGACGAGGTCTTTACCACTATTTGGCGCAGGCGATGGATTTTCTGCCCCCCATATTTCGTCGGGTCTTGTTCATAGACAGCCCGGATATCTTCATCGGTAATGACGATCTTGGATTTAACCTGGCGGTTGACCAGCCGCGATCTTAAAATCTGGTTTTTAATTTGCTGACGATATTCATCGATGGTCATATCCTCCTCGCCCAGGCTCTCACGCAATTGCTGATCGGTCATCAAGGATCGTTTCTTGATGACCTCCATGGCATTGTCGATCGACGCTTCGCTGACGCTGATGTTGTAGCGGCGGACCTCCTGATCGGTAAGCTTGTGGTCAATGAGCTGATTGAGCATTTCTTCGCGTACGTCGTAAAGCATTTGGCGTTCTTCCGACAGGGGCCGCCCCAGGGCGCGCACGCGCCGCAGATAGGGCGCCGCCGCCTGGTTCAACTCGTAGAGCGTAATGATATCATCATTGACTTCCGCAACGACCCGATTGACCAAGACGCGATCCTGGGCCTCGGCATGGAAGGCGCCGACCGGGAGCACCAAATTCACCACCGCGGCGAACAAAATCCAGCGCCAGAGCATCCCAATCGACCGGCTTGATATTTTCAGTTGCATCGCATCTGCTCCCGGGGTTGCCATCGATGTCTTCACGGTTGGATGGCCGGTTGGCCGTCCAGCGGCCGATAAATCGAAATCAGGGCTGGCGGCGGTCATCGGCGGCGGAAGCCTTGGCCGTGTCGGCCGCAGCCGGAATAACTTCATTTAAGACGGTCTGGTTGATTTCAATCGGATAACGTTGCTTCAAGTCGGTCATCCACGCCGCGTAGGCATTCTCGGTCTTCGACCGACGCAGTTGATTCACAATGGTCTTGTCCGAAGGCGCTGGGCTTTCGGCGGCCTCCGGGTCAATCTCCGTTGCCTGGCGATCTTGGTTGAAGCGGGCCATGAACGCGGCCATGTCCTCCTCGCTGATACGGATATGTTCTTCCAGTTCCTGCCGGATCACACGGTCGATGACCAAACGGGTTCGCAGGGATGCTTTCCACTCCTCCAGGGTGATGGCATTTTCCAGCAGCAACTGCTCGAAAACATCATCCGGATAGTCACGCCGAATTTCTTTCAGGGCAATCTCCAGTTCCCGGTCGGTCACGTCGACACCGATGGCGCGGGCGTGCTCCAGCAGCACGAGTTGGTCCGCCATTTGCCGGACGAAACGGATTTGCGTTTCCCGGTCGGCCTCCCCGTCCTCCTCCGAGGAAATCCCGGTGGCCGTGCGGTAGATATTCAGCTCGCGCTTATATTCATCGACCGTGACAACCCGGTCACCGATTCGCATCAAGACCGAACGGTTGGGCGTGTTCTCTGCCTGGCAACCCGACAGTAGGGCGCACAATCCCAGCAGCAGACCGCCAGCGACCCACGGACGCAACCGTGAAAGCCTATAAACGTTTTTGCGTATCTTCATGGGCATCTGTTGCAGGTTGCGACCAAGGTTAAAATTGTGAAAGATTCTAAAAGGATAATCGATGATCGTTAACATAAGCGACTATTTCCCGCAATATTTTTTTAATGCTGGCCAGAGGCTTTTTTAGCTCCTCAGGTCGCAGTTTTACCTGCAGACCCTGGTCGGGCGAAAGCTGATAACGCCGCGGTTGGTCAACCGCCAGGGCAATGAGCTTGCGGGTGTGGTCGGGTTGATCGTCGAAAGGCAACAGCGTCAGGACACCGGCCCTGAAATCCAGGCGCTGAATACCGGCAGCGATAGCGCCGATTTTGAGCCTGATCTTGGCCAGCAGGTTGCTGACGGAACGGGGCAAGCTGCCGTAGCGATCGACCAACTCGGACTTAATATCCGCCAGGGCCTCGGCATTCTGGATCCGTGCCAGGCGGCGGTAGATGGTCAGACGCTGGTCGATGTCCGCAATATAGCTTTCCGGTATGAAGGCCGAGTGGGGTAGATTGATCTCCGGGTCGCGTTCTTGTTCAAGGGGCTCACCTTTCAGTTCAGCAACGGCTTCTTCCATCAGCTTTAAAAACATATCGTAACCCACCGCGGCAATGTGTCCGGATTGCGATGCACCCAAAATCGTTCCCCCGCCACGTATTTTGAGATCATTCATGGCGATTTGGAATCCGGAGCCAAGGTCGCTGTGCTCCATCAGGACTTTCAACCGTTTGCGGGCATTCGAGGACAGGTGGCTCTCATGGGGAATGAACAGAAACGCATAGGCCTGCGCCTCGGACCGTCCCACGCGCCCTCGTAACTGGTACATTTGCGACAGACCGAAACGATCGGCCCGATTGACGATAATGGTGTTGGCCGCGGGGATGTCCAGACCGGATTCAATGATGGTGGTGGTCACCAGCAGGTTGATCTCCCGGCGATGAAAGGCCATCATGATTTTTTCCAATGCGGATTCATCCATCCGGCCATGGGCGACACCAATTTGGGCGGCAGGGCTCAGTTCCCCGAGTCTGGTGGCCATGCGGTGAATGCTGGCAATATTGTTGTGCACAAAATAGATCTGACCGCCGCGATCCAACTCGCGCCCCACGGCCTCCTGGATGAGGCGGTCATTGTATTCCGATACGTAGGTAATGATCGAGCGGCGGTACTCCGGCGGCGTGGAAATGATACTGATGTCGCGGACCCCGGTCAGCGACATGTGCAGCGTACGGGGTATCGGGGTCGCCGTAAGGGTGAGCACGTCGACGTTGCCCCGTAACTTTTTGAGTTTTTCCTTATGGCGCACACCGAAACGCTGTTCCTCATCGATGATGAAAAGGCCGAGATCCTTAAAATGGACATCCTTTTGCAGCAAGCGATGCGTGCCGATAATGATGTCGACCCGTCCCTCAGCCAGCTGGGCGACGATGTCACGCTGCTGCTTCGCCGAGCGAAACCGGCTCAAACATTCAATCTGCACCCCGAACGGTTTAAAGCGTTCCTGGAAGGTGGCATAGTGCTGTTCGGCCAAAACGGTTGTCGGCACCAGCAGGGCCACTTGTTTTCCGTTGAAGACCGCGACAAAAGCCGCCCGCAGGGCCACCTCGGTCTTGCCGTAGCCGACATCGCCGCAAATAAGCCGATCCATCGGAATCCGGGAAGCCATATCACTCAGGACATCGTCGATGGCCTTGAGTTGATCCGGGGTCTCGGCATAGGGAAAGCCCCCCTCGAACTCGAGCATGTATTCATCCACCGGGCGAAAGGCGACGCCTTGGCGCACCTTGCGGGCGGCGTAAAGCTTCAACAACTCACCGGCGATTTTCTCAGCGGAACGTTTGACCCGCGCCTTGACGTTCTCCCAGGATTTACCGCCCATCTTGTCAAGCACCGGTTCAACGCCATCGACCCCCATGTATTTCTGTACGGCGTTCAATCGATCGACCGGCAGGTACAGGCGATCGCCACCCCGGTAGAAAAGCGTCAAAAAATCGTTTTCGCCGCCGTCCAATTTCAATTTGGTCAAACCCTCGTAGCGACCGATCCCATGATCCTGATGGACGACGAGATCCCCCTGGCCGATGTCTT
>JASFTA010000240.1:0-4366 GCA_050114115.1 Desulfobacterales bacterium
TGCCGGGACTGCCAACGGGAGTTTTTCCTGAAGTGCGTCGAGGTGAAAACCCCCACCGAAGCCCAGAACATCGTTTGCCCCAATTGCGGCGGCGACAATCTTCGCCCCCAATCTTCCGTGTAATTTTTCCTGCGATTGTTCCTGCAGGACACGAACCTGCGGCGGCCTGAGATGGGACCCGCCGTTATTCCCATTGACAATTGGCGCTAGATTGGTTAACCAGATACCCTTTTTGGGGTTAACGAAACGGGTTTGGGTTTATCGACGGCAACGCGAAACCCGAATCTGCAACCAGCGAATGGATGTCGCCTTGTCCACGGTCAAACAACGCCTGCTGAACATCCTGCGCGACAGCCGCGAGCCCCTTTCCGGTGAACAACTCTGCAGCCGGCTGGGGGTCTCGCGGGTCACGGTCTGGAAACATGTCCAGGCCCTCCAGGCCCTCGACTATCCCATCGCCACCAGCCGGCGGGGCTACTGTCTGAACGCCGAGGAGGATGTGCTCCAGCCCTGGGAGTTTCCCGGCCGGGAGGCCCGCATCCACTGTTACCGCGAAATCGATTCCACCATGAATGCAGCCCGGGAGCTGGCCCGCGAGGGCTGCCCGGAATTTACGGTCGTGACGGCGGACCGTCAGCAGCAGGGCAGGGGACGCATGACCCGCAGCTGGCTTTCGGACCCCGGCGGCCTCTATTTTACCATCGTCCTGCGTCCCGCGCTGCCGGCGGCCCTGGCCTCCCTGACCACCTTCGCCGCCGGTGTGGTCTGGGTGCGGGTGCTCGCGGAAGCGTACGGATTGGCGGCGGGCCTCAAATGGCCCAACGATCTGCTGGTCGAAGAGCGCAAGCTCTCCGGGATGCTCTCGGAGATGGAAACCCGGGGCGACATGGTGCGTTTCGTCAACATCGGCACCGGGCTCAACGTCAACAACGACCCCACCGAGCAGGAGCCCCGGGCCGTCTCGATGAAGATGCTCACGGGCCGGCCCCAGTCGCGCCGCCGGCTGCTGACCCTTTTCCTGGACCGCTTCGAGGAACACCAGGCCGGGCCGGGTTTCGATAGCGTCATCGACGACTGGAAAGGCTTCAGCATCACCCTGAACCGCCCGGTGACGATTCAGACGATTAGCGACACCTTCTCCGGAATTGCCCGCGACGTGGACGAAACCGGCGCCCTGATCCTGGAGTTGCCCAACGGCCGCCGCCAGCGCGTGGTCCACGGGGACTGCTTTCACCAGTAGGCGTGATGAACTTGGAACACAGGGTTCAAGGATCCGAGGGTTCAAGTGAAAGTCAAACAGAAAAGGGTCCAAGGATTCCAGGAGCCGGTGGGGTAGCCATATCGCGAAAACCCAGCTGCGATAGCCCATTTAAAACCATTGGCAGACGGTTTCGTAACAAGTTCGTCAGCAAGGCTTGCGAAGTCTGAGGAATGAAGCGTACTTGTAGTACGCTGACTGACGAGGGCTGAAGCGTAACGCCGCTGGCGGGCTTGTTACGAAACCGACAATGAAAGGAAATCGATGTCGTCGACTGACCTTCAAAAACTCGTACTGGCCTCCCTGCTCGCCGCCTTGACGGCCGTGGGGGCTTTCGTGGCCATTCCCATCGGCCCGGTGCCCATCGTCTTGCAGAACCTGTTCGTGATGTTGATGGGTCTGATGCTGGGCCCCCGCTGGGGCCTGGCCGGCGTAGGCGCCTATCTTCTGGCCGGGTCCCTGGGGCTCCCGGTGTTCGCCGGGGGCACCGGCGGGATCGGCCGATTTGTCGGCCCCACGGGCGGCTATCTGCTGGGCTATCTGCCGTCGGTGGCGCTGATCGGCTGGCTGGCCCAACGCGGTCGGCCCCAGCGGTTGTTCGATGCGCTGGCCGTAGTGGCCGGAACGCTCGTGCTCTACCTCTGCGGGGTCACCTGGCTTAAAGTCGTCACCGGCCTGGACTGGGGCAAAACCCTGATGGTCGGCATGGTGCCCTTTCTGCCGGGCGATATCGCCAAGATGATCACCGCGGTCATGCTGGTGGGCGGTCTGCGACGCATGCTCCGTCCGACCACACCCGCCGTCCCCCAGAAGGTCTGAACCCATGCCCGCCCAAAACCCCCTGATCGAGATGCAGGCGGTCGATTTTTGCTACAGCGACGGCGGTGTCGGGCTCTCCCAGGTCTCTCTGAGCATCAAGCGGGGCGAACTGGTGGTGGTGGCCGGCGCCAACGGCTCCGGCAAGACCACGCTGCTCAAGCATTTTAACGGTTTGCTCCTGCCGGTCAGCGGCCGCGTCCTGGTCGACGGGCGCGAAACCCACCGGGCGACCGAGGCCGTGCGGCGCATGGTGGGGATGGTCTTCCAACATGCCGACGCCCAGATCGTGGGGGAGACCGTCTACGACGATGTGGCTTTCGGCCCCGAAAACCTGCGCCTGGCGCGGGAAAAGGTGGCCGGTCGTGTCGAGGCGGCTCTGGCCGCGGTGGGCCTGGCCGACAAGCACGACCAGCGGCCCCACCTGCTTTCCGGCGGCGAAAAACGGCGCCTGACCATTGCCGGCGTCCTGGCCATGGCGCCCGAGGTGGTGGTCTTCGACGAACCGTTCGCGAGCCTCGATCTGGACGGTGTGCGCCAGGTCCTGCGGCAGATCGTCAAACTGCAGAACGAAGGACGCACCCTGGTGGTGACCACCCATGATCTCGACAAGATCATGGCCCATGCCGATCGCCTGGTCCTGCTGAGCGGCGGCCGGGTCGTGCGTGACGGTCATCCGCGCGCGGTATTGCCCGAGGTCGAGCGTTTCGGTGTGCGCCAGCCCGATGCCGTGCGCCTGGGAGGCGATTTCCGCTCATGG
Source organism: Desulfobacterales bacterium (assembly GCA_050114115.1). GTDB lineage: Bacteria > Desulfobacterota > Desulfobacteria > Desulfobacterales > UBA5852 > JABZFP01. The sequence goes on from JASFTA010000240.1 coordinate 2,835, forward strand.
CTGAACTAAACAGCTTTGCCTTTGCGGTCGGCCGCTCGATCCTGCACCGTCACGATGTCCGTTTCAAAATGGCCTCCCTGGCCCTGATGACCACGGCCTGTGTGCTGGCCCCGGTGGCCGGTTTAGGCGTGGTGAGCCTGGTACTGGCGGCCCTGGCCCTGCACCTGCGGTTGCCCTGGCGGATTTTCGGCGGCGAGCTTCGGATCCTGGGCCTTTTTCTGCTCTTCATCTGGGCGGCGCGGGCCCTGACCACGCCGGGCACGGTCCTGGCGGCCGCGGGATCGCTGGCGGTGACACGCGAGGGGCTGGCCCAGGGCGGGCTGATCTGCTGGCGCCTGCTCAATATCGTCATGCTGAGCCTGCTCTTCGTTCGCAGCACCCGTCCGGCCGAGATCAAGGCCGGGGTGGGCTGGCTACTGCGGCCGCTGCCCTTGATCGATGCCGGCCAGGCGGCCGTGATGGTGGGGCTGATCGTGCGGTTCATTCCGGTGCTGCACCATCAGATTCGCGAAACCCGCATCGCCTGGCGCGCGCGCGGCGGCGCCTGGCGGAAGAACCCCCTCGCGCAGATCAAATACCTGGCGCTGCCGGCCATGCGGCGGACCATCTTATCCGCCGACCAGCTGGCGCTGGCCATGGAAGCGCGCTGCTTTTCTCCTCAGCGCACCGATCCGGCCTTTCGCTGCTCGCGTCTGGACGTCCTGCTTCTGGCCGCGGGAGGCTTGATTCTCGCGGCGACCCTGCTGATTTGACACGCCGAAATAGCGAATGCTATAGGGAGCCGACCGCTTGGCCGACTTCCCGCCGAGGCGTAAGCGGTCTTGAGCGTCGCGGGCGAATGCATCGAATGGACGACGGGGAGGCTGCCATTTGAAAGTGGTCATCGTCGGGGCCGGGGAGGTCGGATTCCACATCGCCGGCCAGCTGGCGCTCGAAAACAAAGACGTCCTGGTGATCGACAAGAATGCCGCGGCCCTGCGGCGCGTTTCCGACAGCCTCGACGTTCAGGTCTTCCAGGGCTCCGGCAGCAGCCCGGACATATTGAACGAAGCCGGTCTGCGCAAGGCCGATATCCTGTTGGCGGTCACCGACAGCGACGAGGCCAACCTGGTGGCCTGCCTGATGGCCGACATCATTGCGCCCTCGATCACCAAACTGGCCCGCCTGCGCGATGCGGTTTATGACGACTTTCACGACACCTTTCGCGTCAATGCCCCCCACATCGAAACGGTCATCAACCCCGAGATCGAGGTCGTCAAGACCATCCAGCGCATGATGCAGGTGCCCGGCGCGGTCGATGTGGCCGAATTCGCCGACGGCCGCCTTGTATTCGTGGGCATCCACCTGGAGGAAAACCACCGCTTTGTCGGCGTCAAGCTCGAGAAGCTGCCGCTGCAGTCAGGCGAAGAGCGGCCCCTGATCGCAGCGATTCAGCGTGACGAGGAGCTGATCATCCCCCACGGCAAGGACCGGCTCCTGGCCGGCGATCTGGTCTATTTCATCACCCAGAGCGAAAAACTCGCACAGGCCCT
>JASFTA010000241.1:0-4352 GCA_050114115.1 Desulfobacterales bacterium
TCTGGCGGCGGTGAATGACGCGCTGGCCAAATCGCAGGAAATGGTGAGCAGCGAAATGAGCAAACTGACCGGCGGTCTGAATATCCCCGGTCTTTTCGGCTAACGCGCGCGTGCCTCGGACCGACCTATGAATTACTACCCCACATCCATCCGCAACCTGATCCGGCAGATTGCCAAGCTGCCAGGTATCGGCGAGAAGACCGCCGAGCGCCTGGCCGTGCACATTCTGCGCACCCCGGGCTATGAAATCGATCAGCTGACCCAAAGCATCGTCAACGTCAAACAACGAACCTGCACGTGCCGCCGTTGTTTTGCCTGGAGCGACGAGGCCATCTGCCATATCTGCAGCGATCCGGCCCGACAGGCCACCCAACTGTGCGTCGTCGAGCAACCGGCCGACATGATTGCCGTGGAGAAATCCGGTGCCTATCGGGGGGTCTATCATATTCTGGGCGGCGTGCTTTCACCCATGAATGGTATCGGCCCCGATGATATTCGTCTGCCGCAGCTCTACAGCCGTATCCGCGACGAGCATATCCAGGAGGTGGTGATCGCCACCGGCACCAATGTTGAGGGGGAGGCCACGGCGGCCTACCTGGCCGAGAACCTAAACGCCTTGGCGGTCAAGGTCACCCGGATTGCCTCCGGGGTCCCCATGGGCGGTGATTTGAAATACGTGGACCAGGTAACCCTGCGACGTGCCCTGGAGACCCGGCATGACTTCCGATAACCCGGATAGCCCGCTGTTCGACTGCCGCCAATGCGGCGACTGTTGCCGCGGATACGGCGGCACCTACGTCAGCGAAGAAGATATCCGCCGCATTGCCGCTTACATCGGCGAGGATCCGGCCCGCTTCCCAGAACGCTACTGCCAGATGTCGGGCCGGCGTCCGGTTCTGGCCCAGGCGGCCAGCGGCTACTGTGTCTTTTGGGATAAGCTCTGCACGATTCATCCGGTCAAGCCTAAGATGTGTCGGCGCTGGCCTTTTATCGACGCCGTCCTGGTCGATATCCAGAACTGGAAAAGCATGGGGGCCTCTTGCCCGGGAATCCAAACCGACCTGCCGGAAGATGTTATCCGCGAAAAGATCGCGACGCTGATCAAGGCAGAGGACGTGGACGAATGACGGCAGCCCCTCACGGTCTTGGTGATGATCGGCGTATTTGATTCCGGTATCGGCGGCCTGACGGTCGTACGGGCGCTTATCGACCGTTTGCCTGGCTTGGATCTGACCTACTTCGGGGATACCGCCCGCACACCTTACGGTGACAAAAGCAAATCCATCGTTATTCGTTATGCCCTCGAGGGTATCGAATATCTCCTGGCCCAGGGGGTCCAGGCCATCGTCGTGGCCTGCAATACGACCTCCAGTTTAGCCCTGTTCGCGCTTCGCCAACGTTTGACGATCCCCATCTTCGAGGTCATAACGCCGGCCGTGCAACAGGCCGTGGCCTGCTCACCCAAGGGGCGGATCGGCATTATCGGCACGCGGTCCACCATCCACAGCGAGAGCTATACCCGGGGTATTAAGGCCCTGCGGCCGGACTGTCTGACGTTCGCGCAGGCCTGCCCGCTACTGGTGCCCCTGATAGAAGAGGGCCGACTGGGCAAACCGGAAACGGTCATGATCGTGAAGAAATACCTGCGGCCCCTCAAGATCAAGCAAATTGATACCTTGATCCTGGGATGTACCCATTATCCCCTGCTCCGGGGACTGATCCAGGCCAAGATCGGCCGCCGGGTGAAGGTCATCGATTCCTGCGGCGGCGTCGCCGAGGCCGTGGCCGATTATAACCAGCGCCATCCTTCTGCCACCGACGCCTGGACCCGTGGGGGGCGTTACCGTTTTGTCGTCTCCGATGCAACCCCCCAGGCTGAAACCATGGCGCGGAAGATGATCAAGCGCCCCGTCCGGCTGGAGCTCATCCCAACCTAACGCGTGTCTATGCAGAAATTGACTTAAACCGGTTCCTCCAACCCCGCGGTATAATTGGGGCCCACCACCAGGAAATTATTGGAGATCGTGGACTGGATCTTCTCCATTTTACTGCCGAAAACCAGATCGCGGATCAGGCCGTGACCGTAGGCGCCCATGATCACCAGCGCATTGTGGGGCACCTGATAGAGGTTGCTCTCGAAGGCGCCCTTTTCAAAAAACACCCACTCGTCCAATGATTGCGCCATCTCCGCATCCAACCCCTGGTCGCGGACAATGCTTTCGTAGTCCGTCCGCGAGCGATTTTCCGCCTGGGTGAACATTCGCAGGGGCATATCCGTCTGGCGGCGAATCCGCAGTCCCAGTTTCAGGGCGCTCAGGGCATTGGCCGATCCGCCAAAGAAAACCGCGATGCTCTCCCAGGGTTTGGCAACCGGACTCGTAATCAGAACCGGAAAGCGCGCCGAGCTCACAATCCGCCGCACCCGCGGACCGAGGTAACCCAGCCCGATTTTAGATGACAAATCACTGATACTGCGGGGGCAGCACATGAAATCGAAGTTGGTGGGGATGTCGGGGAGGGTCGAAGCCGTGAAGTTCTTAGGCTTCAGAAAGCGCGCGGACAAGCCCGCTTCGGCCAGCAGTTCTTCGGCATGGGCCCGAGCGCTGTGGGGGTCCGTGAGGTAGGATTCGTCCAGATCGACCTGCACCACATCGTTGTCAAAATACATCAGAAATTTGATGTGATTGGGGATGTAAACGACGGGCGTGGCCCCGATCTGGCGGCAGAAGTACAATGACTGGAGCATGGTTTCACGCCCCAGGGGCGTGTTGCGGAAAATATGGAAGAGCTGGCTGTACATGATACGCTCCTATCAGCGGTTGAGGTGATGGGTCTGGACCATGAGTTCCTTGCGATACTGATCCAGCAGGGATGATTTGGAAACCATGCCGACAAAGCGGTGATTGGCGATCACCGGCATGTTGTAAAGGCGGCCGGCATCCATGCGGTTGAGGACTTCGGCGACATCTTCATCGGGCGCGGCGGTTTCGACGTTGGTGCTCATCAGTTGCCCGACCAGCACGGCGTCATACATCAAGGGGTCGAAAAGATAAGGCCGCACATCGGCCAGATAAATCAGCCCCTTGAAATGGCCGTCGCGCTCATCTTCCACCGGGAAGAGGTTGCGGTTGGAGCGCTTGACGATTTCGACGAAGTCGCGCAGCAGCATATCGGCGGGCACGGGGATACAGTCGTTTTCCAGAAGTTCGTGCACCTCCAGGTCGGCCAGGACGCGCGCGTCGGTTCCCGGGCGCATCAGCTGGCCTCTTTCCACCAGGTCCTTTAGATAGAAAGAGGCGGGTTCCATATAGTGGCAAAGCGTGGTGGAAATCGTCGAGACGACGATCAGCGGCAGGATGACTTCCCAACTGCCCGTGATCTCGACGATCAGAAAGATGCCTGTCAGGGGCGCCTGCAGGATGCCGCTGACCAGCCCCGCCATCCCCAGCAGCGCGAAGCAGCCCTCGGGCACCCATGCCACCGCAGGCCAGATGAAAACCAGCAGGCGGTGGTAGGTGAGTCCGGCAAAACTGCCGATCACCAGGCAGGGGGCGAAGATACCGCCAGAGCCCCCCGATCCCAACGTGAGCGCGGTCGCCAGGATCTTGGCCAGGACCGCCAGGAAGACCAGACCGATGCCCTGGGTAAAGTGCCCGGCAATCATGGCCTCGATCGTATGATAGCCCTCGCCCAGCACCATGGGCATCATCAGGCCGATGAGGCCCACAGCCGCGCCTCCGGACGCAGCTTTGAGCCACACGGGCAGTTTGAGACGGTTGCTGCGGTGATGCACGGCGCGGATGGTACGGGTCAGAAGGATCGAAGCGGCGGCCGTAAACAGCGCCAGACCGATGCAGGCCAGGATGTCGAGGAGGCCGATATCGAACAGGCGGTGGGCAAAGGGAATCTGTTGGCCCTGCAGGAAATGGCTCACCTGGGTTCCGGCCACGGCGGCAATGGCGATCGGAATCAGGTTGGCCGCCGCCCACTCCCCCAGAATGACTTCCATGGCGAATATCAATCCGGCGATGGGGGCGTTGAAGATTGCGGAAATCGCGCCGGCCGCTCCGCATCCCACCAGGACGACCCGTTGTCGATCGTTGAGGTGGAAAAGGCGGGCGATATTGGAGCCAATCGCCGATCCGCTCATCACCACGGGCGCCTCCGGTCCGGCGGAACCACCGCTGCCAATGGTCAGAAAACTGGAAATCAGGCGTGAGAAACTCGATCGCAGACGAAGGAGACCGCCGTAGCGCGAAACGCTGTAGATGACCTCCGGCACCCCGTGCCCGGCCCCTTCTTTGACCACTTTGTTCAAAAACAGGGACGAGAGGGCCGCGCCGGCCGCGGGT
>JASFTA010000242.1:0-4351 GCA_050114115.1 Desulfobacterales bacterium
GATCAGTGAGCATCTCCATGCATTTCTCTGTATTCGATTTGTAAAATGAATACCACTTATTTTTTAGAGGGAAACATCTTCGCTTGTCTACGTTTTAGGAAAGGGAGTAAAAAAATAGTAATAGAATTCTTTTGGTTAGGGCGCTCTTGCTGTGCTGATAACAGGTGGATGGGAAGAAAATGGGTTGACTTGCCCATCAGATTATGGAATGCACGCGGTAATCTTTTTTTTGCCTTTCCGGACGGCCTCACCATATGAATCGGGTCGCTAAATTGGGAGTCGCCATCGAGGAGGTCCTGACCTTTTGAGTGCCAACACCAAACCGGACAATCCGATCGACTACCAGGCCTACTCGCCGTTCAAGCCCTTTGAGCCACCAACACCGTCCGAACGCTCCCCGCTGCCTTACATTTTAACCTTTTGCGTTTGCATGATCACCTGGCTGGTACTTTCCGGCAAGTTCGATTTGTTCCATATATCCCTGGGGATCGTCTCCAGCGCCATCGTCACCTACACATCCGGCGACATGCTGCTCAAGGCACGGCGGCTCGATGGGCTGCCCGGCAACTGGCTGCGGTTTATCCTCTATATTCCCTGGCTGCTGATCGAAATTTTCCGGGCCAACATGCACGTGATGCGCCTGGTCTTCCATCCGCGTATGATGGACCTGATCGATCCGCGCATGATCCAGTTCGAAAGTCGCCTCAACAATGAGATGGCCCGCTTTATCTATGCCAATTCGATCACGCTGACCCCCGGCACGATTACGGTATATGTCTCGATCTTTGGCAAATTTTCGGTGCACGCCATCGACGAAGCCTCGCGCCAGGGCCTTACCGGTGAAATGGAAGATAAGGTGGCCGCCATTTTCGGTGAATGATTCATGCAAGACATCTTTTTATATTCCGGCATTTTTCTGGCCTGCATCATGGCCCTGTCGCTCTACCGGGCCGTCTTCGGCCCCACCGTGCTCGACCGTCTGATCGGCGTCAACGCCATCGGCAGCAAGACCACGACGCTGCTGATTTTGATCGGTTTGATCTACGAGCGGGTCGACATGTTCGTGGATATCGCCCTGGCCTACGCCACCTTAAACTTCATTGCGGTGCTGGCCGCTTCGCGCTATTTCCAGAAGAAAAAAGGTCTCTACGACGAGGCGGAAGGCCGGTAAGCGCGCCGGTCGAAGCACGCCGGCCTCGACAGGGGGCGGGGCGTGACACCTGAGGAAACCTTCATGAGTTTAATTGACATCATTGCAACGGTCCTGATCGCTTTCGGACTCTTTTTCTTTCTAGGCGGCGCCATCGGCATCCTGCGCTTTCCGGATTTTTACTCGCGCCTGCACCCGGCCGGCAAGCTGGACACCATGGGCCAGTTCACCGCCATGATCGGCATGGCGCTTTACCTGCTCAACGATCTGAGCCTGGGATCGGTGTTGACCGCCCTCAAGATCCTGTTGATCGTGGTTTTCGTCTTTATCACCAGCCCCACCGCCACCCATGCCATCGTTGACGCCGGTGTGCGGGCCGGTCTGGCGCCATGGACCAAGGAGACGCGGGAGGAGGGGCGATGATCTGGCCGATCGATCTCATCATTATGCTGCTGGTGATGGTCTGCGGGATCGGAGCGATCATGGTGCGTGACCTGCTCGGCGCCGCCATTCTGTTCGGTGCCTACAGTTTTTTGATGTGCCTGTTGTGGGCCATCATGGGGGCCGTGGACGTGGCCTTTACCGAGGCCTCGGTGGGCGCCGGGGTAAGCGCCGTCTTTTTCGTGGCCGCGGTTTTTCGAACCTCGCGGAGGACCAAGGATTGAAAGCGATAGCCCTGATTACGATTCTGCTGATGGGCGGGCTGCTGTTCTACGGTATTCCCGACTTTCCCGTCTGGGGCGATCCGGCCTCGCCCGCCAGCATGCATGTTTCCCCCTATTATATCGAGCATGCGGCCGCTGACACCCATGCCCCGAACATCGTTACGGCTGTTCTGGCCGACTACCGCGGCTACGATACCATGTTCGAGACGGCCGTGATCTTTTCGGCCGGGCTGGCCTGTTTTTTCCTGTTGCGCACCTTTCGGCAGAAATCGGCCGAGACGCGCTTGTACCGGCATATCCCCACCGGGGTCACCCTGCGGATCGAAAAAGGCGGTAAGAAACCCGCGGGTTCGGAAGAATTCGAGCCGATCGACTCCCAATGGGTGCCCTACGACATGATCATCAACATGACCTGCCGCCTGATCGTGCCCTTTGTCCAGCTTTTCGCCCTGTATGTCATCGCCCACGGGCACTACAGCCCCGGCGGCGGTTTCCAGGGCGGCGTCATTTTCGGGGCGGCGATCATTTTGTTTGCCATTTCCACCGATCTGCGCTCGACATTCAAGCGTCTTCAAGAAAAGACGACCATGCTCTGCAGCGCGCTGGGGGTTTTGATCTACGCCGGCACCGGTCTGCTGTGTTTCCTGTTTGGGGGAAATTTTCTGGACTACGGCCGACTGGCCGGGTTTTTGGGGGTCGATCCCGTGATGGCCCGCTCCCACGGTATTCTGATCGTGGAGATCGGTGTGGGGCTGGCCGTCATGGCCGTCATGGTGATGCTCTATTACAACCTTTCCTCGGCCGGCCGCCACGACGAAGGGCTTTAATCGCATGGAAGGCATTCTTTCCAGTTTCTTGACCAAATACAATTACTGGATCTTTATCGGTTTGGTGCTGATCGGCATGTATGCCCTGATCACCAAACGCAACCTGATCAAGAAAATCATCGGGATGAACATCGTCCAGACCGCCGTGATTCTGTTTTATGTCTCCATCGGCGCCAAACAAGGCAAGACCATCCCGATTCTCGAAACCGGTCATGGCCACGACGCCCATCACGCCGTCCAGGCCATTGATTATATCAACCCCCTGCCCCATGTCCTGATGCTGACCGCCATCGTCGTTTCGGTGGCCACCCTGGGCGTGGCGCTGGCCCTGGCGATCAAGGTTTACCAGCAATACGGCACGCTCGAAGAAGACGAAATCCAAGCCCAGATCGATAAGACATGACCGCTCATTATCCCGCCCTCCTCATCGTGGTTCCGCTGGTGGCGGCCTTCCTGGTCACCATCGCGGGCTGGATCGACAAACGCTGGTGTTTCCCCCTGACCGCGGCCGCCCTACTGGCGACCTTTCTGGCCAGCGTGGGGGTGCTGGCGGAGGTGCAGCAAAACGGTGTGGTCCAATATTTCATGGCCGGCTGGACGCCGCCGGTGGGCATCAATCTGCGGGTGGATCATTTGAACGGCATCGTGCTTGTTGCCGTTTCCGCGGTGGCCTTCCTCAACCTGCTGGGCACCCGGCCGATCGTGGAGAAAACCTACGCCGACCGCCTGGGGGCTTTTTACACCCTGTATATCCTTCTGGTTACCGGCCTGATGGGCATCACCGCTACCGGTGATGCCTTCAACCTCTACGTCCTGATCGAGATCGCCGCCCTGACGGGCTATGCCCTGATCGGTATGGGGCCGGGCCGGGCGCCGCTCTCCAGCCTCAATTATCTTTTCATGGGCACCATCGGGGCCAGCCTCTATCTCCTGGGCGTGGGCTACCTCTACCTGGCCACGGGGACCCTGAACATGGTCGACCTGGCCGCCCGGCTGCCGGAGATCTACGACTCCCGGCTGGTGGTGTCGGCCTTTATCCTGTGCTTGGCCGGTCTGTGCCTCAAAATGAGTTTTTTCCCGCTGCATGCCTGGCTGCCCAACGCTTACGCGCATGCGCCCTCCCCCGTCAGCAGCCTGGTGGCGCCCCTGGTGACCAAGGTCATGATCTATGTCATGGTGCGGGTGATGCTCACGATTTTCACCCCGGTTTTTGCTTTCGAGCGCCTGCAGCTGGGCGGGCCCATGGTCTGGCTGGCGGTGATCGCCATCGTGGCCGGCTCGTTCCTGGCGCTGTCCACCCGGCGCCTGAAGCGCATGCTGACCTACATTATCGTGGCCGAGGTCGGCTACATGGTGGGCGGGTTCTGGCTCGGCAACCGGGCGGGGATGTCGGGGGCCATCCTCCACATCGTCAATGATGCGGCCATGACCTTTTGCGTCTTCCTGGCCGCCGCCGCCATCCAGCAGCGCAACGAAGGCGAAACCATCGATGACCTGCAGGGCTTGTTCGCCAAGATGCCGGTGACCATGGCGGTCTTTGTCGTCGGCGGCCTATCCATTATCGGCGTGCCGCCCACCTGCGGCTTTTTCAGCAAATGGTACCTGATCTCCGGCGGTCTGGCCGCGGGCCATTACGGCTTCGTGGCCGCCCTGCTCTTCAGCAGCCTGATCAACCTGGTGCTTTTTTTCCGCATTTTCGAAATTGCCTT
>JASFTA010000243.1:0-4326 GCA_050114115.1 Desulfobacterales bacterium
GGTATTCATCGACCATCAGGTGGGCAAACTGAGCGGCGATTTGCTCCTGGAGATCGATCCGGCTTTCGAGCAAATGCTGCAGCTTGATCAGCAGATCATCATAATCCATGAGCGCCTGTTCCATCTTGGCCGCTGCGTAGTCGGCCTGCAGTGTGAGAATTTCGTCGCGGTAGGGACCAAAGTGGGGATACTCGGCCTCGATGATTTCTTCCAGGCCAAGGTCTTTGTTGGCGGCCTTGCTGAAGATATCGGCAAGTGTTCGTTTGCGTGGAAAGGCACCTTGACGGGGGGCGCTGCGGCGGGCCTTCATCAGCATGCCGATTAAGCTCTCCGCGTCCGGGCGATCGATAATCGTGAAACGGTGGGGATACCCCACCTGAGGGGCATACCGTCTGAGGACCGTGAAGGCGAAGGAATGAAAGGTGCCCCCGGCGATCTGGCGGCAGCGGTTGTCCAGGAGACGGGTGGCGCGCTGGAGCATTTCATCGGCGGCCTTGCGGGTGAAGGTCAGCAATAGAATACGCCCGGGCGGAACGCCTTCTTCGACCAGGCGCGCGGCACGGTAGGTCAGGGTCCGCGTCTTGCCACTACCCGCGCCGGCAATCACCAGAAGTGGACCGACATCATGGAAAACCGCTTCGTATTGGACAGCATTCAGTTCGGGGCGAAAACGTTCACGGCAGGATAGCGGCATGTTGATTTGTCGGTCCGTTGAGTTGCCAGGTTTATTCGAATCGATCATCAATAGATTGCGGTGCATGTGAACCGGCTAAAAACGCACATATATGTCGGGTAGGCCTCGTGTTTTTCCCGCTTCACGCCCTTCAGGAAGCCGAATCACTTAGATGAACGCGTTTCTATCTTTTTTCTGCGCCGGATATGCACGAGGGTTCGACGGCCGGCATGTGTGCCGCGCATCTCAGGGGCTCGCGTTTACGGTCAACTGGGTTTGAACACCAGGGGCCGTCCGAAATGCGCCTGTCCCGGGCGTATTTTAAGATCAATCGAGACGTGTTCTTCCACAGCCATATCCTTTTGTCAACTTGGAGGGGGCGACCGGCGGGGGCGCTTTCAGGGCTGCTCACAAGCTTGTCGGCCGTTGCCTCGAAGTTCATGGTCACGTGATCATGCGTCCGCAACGAGGTCATCAATGGGGTTAGCCCGAAGATTTCATGAAATCGCTTCTTGATGTTATCTTCCGGTTGCAGAAAGGGTATGGAATATCCGGTAGGTCCCGGTCGCTGGGACCACAATATATTCCGACTGCCACGAAGATTACGATCAGCGGCAAGTAAATTAGCGGTGTGCGGCACAAGCGATAAACAATAGCGATGTGCAAAAGGCATCATTCGATCCCGGTCGCTACGCGCACGTTGTGGACATCTCCGGCATCGCCTGACGACGTTTCGCTTGGCGAGACCGCTTGCGTCGTCGCTCTGAAAATCTCTGTGGTTTCTCGAAGACCGGCAGTATACGGAAAAGCGATGTGCATCCTGCTGTGAGACGGGGCCGGAACCAAAATCTACCATCATACGAGAGGGCTCGGAAAAGGTTAGGCCGCGCGGCTTAGGCCTTTTCTCCACGTTCATCGATCGATGCAGGGCAGGGTAGATAAAAAGAATCAAACGGAAAGTGGTGTAATAACAATAAGATAGAATTCTTGGTTGTTCGGGGGGCAGAATAATCGTAAACGACCAGCCGGTAAGCCCTAACAGGGACCATGCTTTCTAAAATACTTTTTTTATTGGTAATTGAGTTGACTTTTAAAAATCTTTGTATTAACGTTTTTCTTGTTCGGCAACCCACTTTCACTAGAAGATAAGATAAAGGAGGACGAGTCAGATGAAGAAGCTGCAGGTTCAACTCAAAGCCGTTGCGAAAGAACTGGGCAAACTCAGCAAACAAGTGGAGAAAGTGGCGGCACAGGTAGCAAAACAAGCGAAAGTCAAGCCGGCCGCCAAGAAAAAAGTTGCCAAAAAAGCCGCCGCCAAGAAAGCCGCCCCCAAAAAGAAGGCCGTCAAAAAGACCGCCAAAAAATCAACGGTACTGGATGCGGTATACGATGTCGTCCGCCGTTCCCGCAATGGGGCCACGATTGCACAGCTTAAGCAAAAAACAGGATTGAACCCCCGCCAGCTCAGCAATGCACTCTATAAGCTGTCCACGCGCGGAAAGATTGAAGCCAAAAAAAGAGGCCTTTACGTTGTCAAAAAATAACAACCACCTGAGTTGCTGCCGGTCGCCGTTATAACCTCTTACATCTGACTCCCGCCGCGATGTCCAACTCGCGGGTCGCCAAAGGGAACCACCGGCACCAGCGAAGATTTTTCCAAACGGCAGCCGGTTTCAGCGCCAGCTTGAAACCGGCTGCCGTTTTTTTATCCAACCGCTGTCGCGGCATGCCCGGCCGCGATCGCGCCGACCCGCTTTTCCAATTTACCCTTCAAGAACCGACGGATATCTCCACAGCACACTTGGTTGCTTTTCAAGCCGGAGGTATTATGTTTCCATTCGATCCACACTGACCCTGGCCGACCGGGTATCATCGGCCCGATAATCTGAGAAGTGAGAAACGCTATGAAAACGCTCCTACCATACAAATTGCGATGGGTCCTTCTTCTGGGACTCGTGCTGATCGTCGGCCCCCGTCTAGCCGGTGACGCCGCCGCCAAGATTTCTTCCCCGCTGTGGCCCCATGAGCAATCCGATCTGGCCCCCGATCGGGATGTCGTTTTCGGCCGCTTGCCCAACGGTTTGCGCTATGCGCTGCGCCACAACCAAAAACCACGCGATCGTGTCAGCCTGCATCTGGTGGTCAATGCCGGATCCATCAACGAGACCGATAGCCAGCAGGGTATCGCTCACTTCCTGGAGCACATGCTGTTCAACGGTTCGACCCATTTCCCTCCCGGTGAACTGGTTAAATACTTTCAGAAGATCGGTATGCAGTTTGGACCCGATGCGAATGCCAGTACAAGCTTTTTTCAAACGGTGTATGACATCAACCTGCCGCAGGGCGACCGGCAGAGCTTGGAAGAAGCATTGCTGGTCATGGGGGATTATGCCGAAGGCGCTTTGCTGCTGCAATCGGAAATCGACCGTGAACGGGAGGTCGTGCTGGCGGAAAAACGAACCCGTGATTCCGCCGATTACCGCACCTACAAGGCGTCCATGGCCTTTGAACTTGAGGGTACGCTTTTTCCCCGGCGTTTGCCGATCGGCACCGAAGCAATTATTCGCCAAGCCGACCGTGCGGTCTTCAAGGATTTTTACGATACCTGGTATCGTCCCGATAACATGGTGCTCGTCATGGTGGGTGACTTCGATCTGAACCTGGCGGTGGATCTGATCGCCGACCGTTTTGGGGACATGTCGCCCCGTCGTGGTGATGAAGCCCTGCCGGTGATCGCCACCGGCACCCTGATCCCACCGAAGGCCGACGTTTTTTATCACCACGAAGCGGAACTGGGCAGCACCACGCTGACCATTCAGGTTTTGAAGTCAATTCCCCGGATAGTGGATTCGGCAGACTATAAAAAGGAACGGCTCGAAGATCGTTTAATCGGCATGATCCTGCAGAATCGCCTTGAACGTCTACTAAATCGCCCGGATCCGCCTTTCACGGAAGCTTCCGCGGGTATCGGCACCTTTCTACGTCAGATACGCTACGGCTACATCAGCGCGGAATGCCCGCCGGAGAATTGGAAAGCGGCGCTGGCAACGATCGAGACGGTGCGGCGGCAGGCCCTGCGCTACGGATTCGATCCCCGTGAAGTCGAGCGCGTCCGGAAGGATTTCCTGGCCGAACTGGCCCTGCACGTCGATCAGGCCGCTACGCGGGAGAGTAAGACCCTGGCGCGGGGTTTGATCCGTACCATTGCCGCCGATCGCGTCTACCAGTCCCCCCGACAGGAAAAAGAGTTCTATGCGCCGCTGCTTGCGTCGCTAAGCGCCGAGACGCTCAACGGGCGCCTGCGCCAAGTCTGGGCAATGGAAACCCCGAAGATTCTGATGACAGGCAATACCAATTTGACGACCGCCCCTGAAGACGCCGCCCGCATCATTCAGGATGTCTACCGGGCCGCGGGCGAACAACCGGTTGAAGCCCCGCAGATTACGCAGTCGGTCAAATTTCCCTACCTGCCCACGCCTTCGGCGCCGCGCGGCAGGCCGGCCGCACGCGAGTTGATCGAAGACCTGGGGATTACCCGGGTCGCGCTGCCAAACGGGATCCACTTAGTTCTCAAACCGACTGATTTTTCCGACAATGAGATTCTTTTCGCGCTGAGCTTCGAAGGCGGTCGATCCGTCGAGCCGCGCGATCGT
>JASFTA010000244.1:0-4323 GCA_050114115.1 Desulfobacterales bacterium
CAAGCGGCCCTGGACCGTCCCCCGGTCCTGAGATGGGTAAATATCCGCAATCAGGGCGCTCCAGGCGATATTGGACATGGACCAGAAGATTTCCACGGCGGTCAGACCTGCGATGAGGACATAGCCGCTGATGCGCGGCGTGGCCGTCTGGGTATGTGCAAACCAGACGATTACGGTACCGACGGCGCCCAGAACTTCGCCCGCGATGATCAATGTTTTGCGGCGCTGATAACGATCGGACAAGCGGCCCCAGAGCAGATTCTGGGAGGCGATGTTGGCCAGCATGGGCAGCGTGGCGAACAGGGTGGTGCCCGTGACGCTGAGGCCCAGATGATAGCGCAGGTAGACGGACAGATAGGCGTAGAACAAACCCCGCCGGAACATGGCCAGGACCTGGAAGGAGGACAGCCCCCAGAACAAGCGGGGGCCGACAGATGCATGGGGGGGTGTTCGCAATGATCGTCTCCGCAATCAGTATGGCAAACTGCTTATTAGGGGATTTTGAGAATGGCGGCAAGGGCCAAGGGTGCCTGCCCGTCTCCGGGAGGATAAGCCCCGCGGCCCGGGGAAAGGATCAACACGACCCCTTCCTCCCGGAAAACGGCGCCCGGGCCCGTTGGGGTAAGGACGGATTCGCCGGGCCTTGGCGGTCATGGCCAACAATTGCGTTTGGCCTTGAGCCGTCCATATCCTCCTCCCAATGCGCATTGCGGGTTGAGAAACAGCGCGTGAAGGTCGGGTTTGGCCCTGTGTCGTCTGCACGCCTGACGATTGGCCCCGCCTGTTAGAGGTTGACGGACGCTGATTTTAAGCATATGAAGAAAAGATGATCGAAGAGAAGAATACCCGTAACCGAAACGCCTGGGAAGCGTGCGCCGTACTCACCGCGCAGGCATTCCTCGCAGCCGGACGTCGTGTTTCCGATCGTCTGCTGATTGTCATTGATCAAGGCCTCTAAAGGGGGAGCCCATGCGAATTGCCCTTATCAAATGGGGAGGTGGTCTTTTACTCCTCGGAATGCTTCTAACCGCCTGTACCACCACTTCTTCGACAGCACCGCCGGAGGCCGCCGAGGCTGCGCCGCCGTCGGCCCCAACCGAACCCCCCCAGCCGATGTCGGCTGAAGACCAGGAAGCCCAGCGGCAGTATCAAATCGAGCGTAACCGCTTTATGTATGAAGATATCTTCTTTGCCAAGAACAAATACCAGCTGGATGATCAGTCCCGCGAGCTTCTGGAGTGGAAAGCGGCCTGGTTGAAAGCCCATCCCAATGTGGCCGTTCTCATCGAAGGGCACTGCGGCGAAGGGGGCAACGCCGAGAACAATATGGCCCTGGGACTTCGGCGCGCGGGCGAAGTCAAGGGCTTCCTGCTGCGCCAAGGCGTGTCCCGCGACCGTTTGACGGCGGTCAGCTATGGCAGTGAACGACCGCTGGCTCAGGGGCCGGGCGAAGAAGTGCAAGCCAAGAACCGCCGCGTAAGACTGACGATCGTCGCGGAATAGGCGACACCCTCAAACGTCCCGTTTCACTGGGCATTGATAAAATCGATCAGGGCCTTTAGTCGCGCAAATTGGGTGCGATTGAAGTCGATCGCCAAGCGCGGCAGATCGGCGAGCGCCGGCTCATCGGACTCCTGCGGCAGGGCCGTGGTAGCGGTGAATTGACCACCGGGGCTGAGTAAATCAGTGAAGTCATCCCTTAGACGATCATAGGCCGCGGCCGGCAACGCCGAGCGCATGCGGATCACCAGCAGATCCCCGACAAACCGCAGGCTGTGATAGCGGCGGTAGAACTGCTCAATCATCTCCACCGCCTGGTCGACCGAATCCGTTATCGCGAACAGCGCCAAATCTTCCCTGTCGATATAGGCGCCCCCCGCCAGCTGATCCCTCAGAAATCCCAACCAGGTCTTCCAGTAGTCCCGGCCGGGTGGTTCGATCATGACCACCGGCAGGGGGTTGTGCTTGCCGGTCTGGGCCAGGGTTAGGGTTTCCATGGCCTCGTCCAGGGTGCCGAACCCGCCGGGGAAGAGTACCACGGCATCGGCTTCTTTCAAGAAGGCCACCTTGCGGTTGAAGAAGTATTTGTAGTTGATGCTGCGGGGATTGCCGTCCACGATCGGGTTGGGTTTCTGTTCAAAGGGCAGGCGGATATTGATGCCAAAAGAATGCTCCGGTCCGGCGCCTTCGTTGACCGCCTGCATAATACCCGGCCCGCCACCCGTTATGACCATATAATTGCGGGATGCCAGCCGGCGGCCCAGTTCCTGGGCCATGCGGTAGCTATCCGCTTCCCGGGGGGTGCGCGCCGAACCGAACACCGATACCTTGCGAATGGACCGGTAGGGGCCGAAGATCTTGGCCGTAAAGCGCATTTCCTTGAGGGTCGTGTTCATTAGTTTGAGATCGGCTTTGTGGTCATCCTCCTGACCGGCCTTGAGCGAAGCCAGGATCAGTTCGCGTACAATGCCGGGGCGCCCAATACCGCCGACCATCTTGATCAGGGCCTCGATGGCCTCGTCGGCCGCTCCGTTGTTGGGGGTGAAATGGAGTTCCATGGGCTGACCGCTGTTTTGCGCGTCGGGTCGGCCCTGGTGATCCCGATTTGATTTTTCCATGGTCTTGGTTGCTTCTCCCGGGTTTAAACTTAGCTTAGTAACCATCCAAAAGAGGTATCTTGGGCCCAGATCGCTGTAAGCAATTATTGAAGCCCTCGTCCTGGCCGGGCGACGCGTCGCTCAGGCGACGATGAAAGCGCCGTCGGCCTTCAAATCGCTGCGGTTGGTCGAACGCCAACCATTGCTGAAAACCGACGTCAATCCCGCCGCAGGAAGGGCGCCTGAACCAAAATCTACCACCTCTTAAAGCGTATTGGATGAGTGCCCATCCATATTGCGGATGGCCCATCGTTTGGTCATACCTTACGAATTCTGGCCTTTTAGGGCCTTGATGTCAAATGCACCGCGCGTTTCGGCGGTTTCAAGGAGAACGCCATGCCCGCTTTTTATTTTTGTCTGCTGATTGCGCTGTCGTTTGTGCCGCTCGCCTTGGCCGGCATGCCGGCGGTGCCCATTGCCAACCCGCAAGCGGAGGCTTTCAAAGCCTACTGGTACCCGAACGGCGCCGAGTTGTCGCGATTTGCGCTGCGTCAGGCGCGCTACGGTGAATACCATGACGGCGATGCCGTTTTGGTCTTTGTGACCGAATCGTTGAACCGTGATACCCAGATCAAGGCCGACCGTTTCACCCCGCAGAATATCCCCGTATTGAAACTCAACGCGGTTCGCAAGTTTAACACCGGAATCTATCCCTATTCCGTGATGACGTCCGTGTTTACCCCGGTCGGTCCCGATCATCAAGCCCGTTTGCCGCTCAAAATCAGCACCTCGGTCCAGGAGTGGTGCGGGCATGTCTTTATGCAACTGAATTTGGATGATCAGGGTTACCGTTATGGCTTGCGATCCTATTTCGAGTCGGACGGCGACCGCGATGATCGATTGGGACGCGTCATCATGGAAGACGCTCTCTGGAACATGATTCGCATTTCCCCGGCGGACCTTCCCCAGGGCGGCTTGGAAATACTTCCCGGCACCTTGTTCTTAAGGATGGCCCACCGTCCACCCCAGCCGCTGGCGGCCCAGGCGCGCCTTCGTTCCGCCACGCGCCCGGGGAAAAATGGGCAGCCCTTGCTGCGATACGAGGTCGATCTGCCAACCGTCGAGCGACGCCTGATGATCTGGTTCGAGCAGGCCTTCCCACACCGTATCGAAGCCTGGGAGGAGCACGGGCGGGCACGCACCGGTGAGTTGATGGTGACACGTGCCGAGCGCACCCATTTGATGATGCTGGACTACTGGAACTACCATCAAAACCGCGATCGACGGCTCCTGCCGCGGTTGGGTTTGGCGGCGTCGGATTGATCGTGCGGCGACGCCGAACCTTAAGCGACGACCGGACGACATTCCGGTTGAGGTGTAAGGATAAATCCCCGAACCGCGACCAAGCAACCAGGGAAACGCAGCCGGGGGGGGAGAGTCCCTGGCGCCGCGCTCTAAATCGCTGCGACAGCCTCTGCAGCCATAGCTCCCGGATGAGGGACACATGAAAGAATACCCCAACTCCGATCTGACCGCCGATTTGAGCGAGCGCGATCAGACGCCGCCATCGGAGGATATAAGTATCCCCTTGAAGGGGGCTCTGAAGCGACCGGTGCGGATGTTTACCGCCCGCCTATCGCGTCGCATTGCCTTCTGGATTTTCATCAGCGTGATCGCCATCGAGACGATTATTTTTTTCCCCTCGCTGCGCAACCGGGAGCGCGAG
>JASFTA010000245.1:0-4322 GCA_050114115.1 Desulfobacterales bacterium
AAGCGCCGGTCCCGGTTCCAGGTGGTTTCACTGTGGCGGATGATCATGAGGGTGGTTTCGGGTACGGTCACGATGGCTTCCTTCTCAAGTGGTCGTCAGCCTTTAGCAGGCTGTTAAGCGGGTAAATCAGCCTTGAGCTTTGCCCAACTGGCGGTGCGCTCTCGATCTTCCGGGATGGGCTGCAGAGCCGCAAGGACATCCCGGACGTAGGCCGGCTGGCGCATGCCCACCAGCACGGCGGATATTCCCGGGGTGCTGACAAGGGTCCGGATGGCAAGCTGGCTGAGGGTGTTGTCAGTGTCCCAGTCGGTGTCCGCCTTTCGTATGGCGGCTTTGAGCGCCGTTGCGCGCTGGGCGGCCGCCGGGGCATAACATGACCTGACGGCCTCCAGAGCCCGTTTTAGGCAGGTCCCGTAATCGCTCATCCAGCCGCGGGTCGTCGGATTTCCGGCGTTCTGCTGGAGATAGGCCAGAACCCCGCCGGCCCGGGGGAGAATGTGCTCGCTTTCGATCTGGCGCCAGTGGTCGTAAGAGCTGTAGGCGTCGTGATGGGTTCTAAGGGCCTCGGCCATGGTCAACTGCCGGGAAATCTGGCTGGCGGTTTCCGGCGCCAGGCCAAGATTCGGGAGGATTTCGCGCACAAACCGGGCTTCGCTGGTCACCAGATCCTGCAGGCGGTCAGCAACCTCTTCCGGTGGCAGGGCCGGCCCGGCCGGCACGTCCGCCAGGCGGATCAGGCCGTTGGCGGTCAGGGCGTTCAAGGGCCGGTTGACGAGGGTTCCCAGGCCCAGGCGTCGGGCGGCGGCCAGCAGGGTACGGCCGTCCGGCTGGTTGGCCTCCAGCATGGCGCCGTTCTCGTAAAGGTTCATGGGAAACTGGATGACGGCCAGATGGTGATCGGGCTTCAGGGCTTCGGCGCAGGCCTGAACTTCGGTCAGGCTCGTGAAATCCGCTTGCCCCGGTGCATCCGGAAACGTGTTGGAACTGATGCCGTAGCAGCGGATGCGCCCGCGTGCGACCTCTTTTTCCAGGTGTCCGAAGGCCAGTTGGATGCGTTTGCAATAGATCTGGCGCGCCGTCTCCAACGCGGTTCCCTCCTTGGCGGCCCAGCTCAAAAAGTACTCCGGATTGTGGAGCAGCAAAACGTCGATGCAGGCTAAATTGAGCCGCTCAAGGCTGCGGGTGATCTGGTCCTCCAGGAATTCGGGGTGAATGCAATGCTCCAGACCTTCGGCATAGGGTATTAGATCCGGGAAAGGACGGCCTTCCTGCTTGCGATTCCGGCTCAGTTCATAGTTCTGCCCCTGGAGATAGCCGGCCTTGGTGACGACGATCACCGTCTCGCGAACCAGGGCGCCTTCGTCGATAAGCTCAGCCAGGACTTGGCCCACGAGCTTTTCGGAACGGCCATCCGCATAATTGGCGCTGGTGTCGATCAGATTGATCCCACTGCCGAGCGCCAGGCGCAGGGCCTCGCGGTGGATCGCTGTCTGCGTGTCGATGCGATAGCCGCCGAAACCGACCCGCGAGCAGGTCAACCCGCTGCGGCCCAAGGCCGTATGGGCCATGGTCGGATAGCGGTGGGCCCAGTTCCGCGTGGACTCACCTGTGGCATGACCCTGGATCAAGGTACTTTCCCGATTTCGTTCGGTTGGCGGGTGGGTAATTGACAAATCGGCATGATCATGATTCATGGTCTGCCCAATAAAACCGGCGACGACACCGAGGGCTATCTGGGCCTGGACTGGACCGATGGTTGTATCGCCGTAACCAACCAGGAGATTGAGGAGCTGCTGCAGGTCATCAAAGACGGCACCCCGATTCAGATTCTGCCCTGAGCTTATCTCTTCCGGACGCCCGCAACCGGTCGGGCGCACCTTCATTTCCCGAGAATCCGCACCCCAACGCCTTCATCTTCGATTCGTTTGATTTCGACACTCATGGAAATCGCGTGCCGGGAATGGCGCAGGCGAAACTCGATCTCCACCTGGTCGCCGATCGTAAACTGCGGCCTGGTCGCCAGGAACATCCCCTCGGCGCTGATGTTGAGCACATCGCTCTCCCAGGTCGCCTCGCCATTGGCGAGTCTGGCGGTGGTTCGATAGTTCAATCGCTCTGATTGACGACGTTCCTGCATGGCGGGTGTTAGAGCAGCCGTGTGGCCAGATCGGACAAATCCGAGCGCTCGCCCTTTTCCAGGTTGACGTGGGCATAGAGCCGCTCACCTTTCATTTTCTCGATCAGGTAGCTCAGCCCGTTGGAGTGGCTGTCCAGATAGGGGTGGTCGATCTGGTAAATGTCGCCGGTAAAGACGATCTTGGTGTTTTCCCCTGCCCGGGTGATGATGGTCTTGATCTCGTGCGGGGTCAGGTTCTGGGCCTCGTCCACAATGAAAAACGTTTTGATGATGCTGCGCCCGCGGATATAGCTGAGGGGCGTGATGACGATTTTGCCCTCTTCGAGCAGTTCGCGGATGCGCTTGTTGCGGGCATTGTCCTGGGAGAGCTGATTCTGGATGACCGACAGATTGTCGTGCAGGGGCTGCATGTAAGGGTCGAGTTTGGAGTTCACGTCCCCCGGCAGATACCCCAGATCCTTGTTGCTCAGCGGCACGACCGGCCGGGCCACGAAGATCTGCCGGTAGTGGCGTTTGGCTTCTAGGGCGGCGGCCAGCGCCAGGAGAGTTTTGCCGGTGCCGGCCTTGCCGGACATGGTCACCAGCGGGATGTCGCGGTTAAGCAGGGCGCTGAGTGCAAAGGCCTGCTCGGCATTGCGCGGACGGATGCCGAAGCTGACGCGGTTTTCGACGCGCAGCACCTTCTGCTGCGCCTCGTCGTAGACCCCCAGGGCAGATTTGCGACCGTTGCGCAGAATCAGAAACTCGTTGGCCTGCAGTTCCATCTCCGGGTTCAGGGTGTCGATGGGGATTTCGTAAGGGGCCTGGTAAAGATGGTCGATCAATTGGCCGTCGACATTTTCGAGAACACTGCGGCCCCTGTAAAGGTCCGCCAGGTTCTGCACGTGATCGGAGCGATAATTTTCGGCGGTCAGCCCCACCGATTTGGCCTTCATCCGCAGGTTGACGTCCTTGGATACCAGCACCACTTGGTCGAAACCCTTCTCCGCGGCAATGTGATAGGCCGCGTTGAGGATGTGATGGTCGGCTTTGGCGCTCGAGAAGTTTGTCTGGATCTTGGCGTGGAACTGGGATTCCAGAAAAACCGAAATCCGTCCCTGCCCGTCGCTGATTGGAATCCCTCCATTGAAGATGTGATCCCCGGTCAGGTCGTCCAGGGCGCGCAGAAATTCGCGCGCGTTGCAGTTGAGAATATCCTTGCCTTTTTTGAAACGGTCAAGTTCTTCGATGACGGTGATCGGGATAACGATATCGTGTTCGTCGAACTGGTAGATACAGCTGCTGTCGTGAAGGATGACGTTGGTATCCAGGACAAAGGTCTTCCGAACTTCAGGCATTTCATACTCCTGTGAATCGCTACAATATGTAGTGCTTTCGAATCGTGAATCCACCATATCATGAAACCGGCTCAAATCAAACGCTGATTACCAGAGTCCTGAATATATATCTGATAACGTCCTTGTCCATGAGGGATTTGGCCGGCGGTAGGCTCCCTGTGCTGTTTGGCCATATGTGTTAAAATCCTCCTCCAAATGCGGGTTTCTCGCCATAAACGGCACTTTTCCGTCAAATTTTATCTTGTGCGCGCTCGTGATGATTGGCGACAGGCTATCCGCGGTCGTCGGCAACGGGGAGGGTAAGTGGGTGGCGTGGTTTCCAGCAGCGGCGGGCGGCGCCGTTTGCCGCCCGCAACGTTTGGTTTTCAAATTCGGGGGCCCCCTGATCGCTTTGCGCAAACCTTTCCCCAATCATGAAGCGTGGAAATGTTAGGCTAACCTTTTAAAATGATATTATTTTTGTTAGCAGTATCAGAGACGCCCTTCCGTTTTGAAGATTTTCGGGCACTATCGGGCGGCAATCCAAGGGGACAGAGCATGGCCTCCGACTCCGGCGACAGGGATCTTGGAAAGCAGGAACAGCCGGCGCACCGGACGGAAAGCCTGGGCAACATTTTTCGGGCGGCGCCGGCCGGCATCGGCATGGTCCGTCAGCGGGTCATCACCCAGGCCAATGACCGCCTCGCTGAAATGACCGGCTACCGGCCGGATGAACTCATTAACCAGAGTGCCCTCATCCTTTATCCCGATCAGGAAGAATTCGAGCGGGTCGGCCGGGTAAAATACGGTCAGATTTCCCAAAAGGGCAGCGGCACGATTGAAACCCGCTGGATGCGCAAGGACGGCCG
>JASFTA010000246.1:0-4319 GCA_050114115.1 Desulfobacterales bacterium
AATATTCTCCAGCATGTCGGCCTGCACAGCATCCAGATAGGCCTGGATGGCCTTCCAGCCTTCGAAGGGTTGACGCAGCATGTTCATGCGGCTGCGGATCAGGAAGAGCGCCACTTCCTGCATCAATTTTTCGAGCTGCACCTGGTGATCCTGGGCCAGCTGGTTGGTCCGGGTTTCGGTGGTCTCGATTTCGGCCTGAAACGAGCGAATATTTTCCTTGATCCGGTTTTGTTCTTCGGCGGGCAGGTTTTCGAAATCCTCCTGGGTGATGGGTTGATCATTTTTCAGCGCCAGCGTCTGATAGCCGATTTTGGTACGGCTGATCCGCAGCTGCCGTTGGGCGGCCTTTCCGCTCAGGTCCTCAAAGATCTTCTCCTGGGCGGCGTTGAACTGACTCTGCAGGGCTGCCTGACGATCCTGAAATTCCTTGTTGTCGAACGCCTTGGGAAGCGCCTGGCGGACCTCGTTGACCAGTTTGTTCATCCGTTTGGAAAACCCGTACGCGCAGCCGGGTGGCAGGGCGATGGCCACCGGGCGATAGGTATCACTGAAATTGTTCACCAGAATCCAGTCCGGCGGACATTCTTCCTTACGGGCATATTGACGGACGATATCCCCCACGATCGTCGCCTTGCCGGTACCCACCGGGCCGGTCACAAAGATATTGTAACCCGCGCTTTTCATGTTGAGACCGAAATCGATGGCCTGAACGGCCCGTTCCTGTCCGATGACCGTCTCAAGAGGATCGAGTTCAGAGGTATCTTGAAAATCAAACTGGGCGGGATCGCATTGCTTGAACAGGGACGCGACGGGAATTTCATATGATGGCGACATGATGTTTTTCCTATTCGATTATTTTCAGGGTCCAGCATTGTTCGCTGTAAACGTCCTGAAGCTTACGGCTGGCTTTTTCCGGGGTGCGCGCATACCAGGTCAGGGTCAGCGGACCGGTGGTCATGCCGTTGATCCGATAGGTCCATCCCTGCGGTGTTTCCACCAGGTCGAGATGAACGATGCCGCTATAACGCGAACCCGATGCGCTGATTTCCGCCTTGCGAATAATCATGAACGCTCTCCCTGCCGAGGTGCTGAATGTAAACCGCAATGTCGTCATCATTACACCGATGCCCCATCCACTGCAACCCGCGAACACTCGGGCGACGCCATTTGAATTCAACGCCTATTTTCCCGATGGGGATGCCAAGGTTTTCGATATGATCGATGCCGATCACGACGGCGCCGTCAGTCATGATGAGGGGCACCGGTTCAAAGCGGCCCGAGGTATGGTCCATCGCTGATGAGCATGCCATGCCAGATTACGAGACCTGGGGTTTGCGCAAGCAACCCGGGAAGAAAATTCAGCCCGCCGCGACCTTGACGGCCGGGGGATCAAGCTTAAATTAGTGACAGGATATACGCACTGTTGCCCGTCTTCAACATCGTTAAAAATAACCAGGACAGACGCACGTTTGTCGACGGTAAACATTACAAGGGGAAGGCGGCGGCAACACGCGTTTAACCTCTGGTGTGTGCGTGAGATCGATGCCACGACCGGAGGTTTGGATGATAAAGGCAGGGCATTGCGCCTGCCTTTTATTTTGGGTTGATTTGCAGGTGGGGATCATTAGGTTTTGAATGCTGAACGACCGCCGCCGAATCGCATCGGCCGCGCCGCATATCCGATCCCCGCGGAGCACGAAAGGAATCGCGATGGCCAAGAACACGACCCGGACATCCGAACAGTATGTGAAACGGCAGACCCTCATGACCTCCGTCGTCATCGCCCTGATGGCCGGTTTTTTTGGCGGATTTATTTTCGGCGTGTATAAAGGCGGGGCTAGCCTGCCTACAGGCGCCGGCGTTGGATCTCCACCGGATGCCGGACGTGCCGGCATGCTGGCCAAATTAGAGGAACGGGTGCGCAGCAACCCGAATGATACCGAAGCCTGGATCCAGATCGGTCATATCAATTTCGACAACCAGCAGCACGAGCAGGCGATCGAAGCCTATGAAAGGGCATTGGCGCTCGAACCCAACAACGCCCCGGTCCTGACCGACCTGGGCGTGATGTACCGGCGCACCAAAAAGCCGCGGGAGGCCATCAAACGCTTCGATCAGGCCATTGCCGCCGACCCCAAACTTGAACAACCGCGCTTCAACAAGGGTATCGTTCTGCTGCATGACCTCGAGGACCGCGAAGGGGCCATCGAGGCCTGGGAGGGTCTGCTGGCGGTCAATCCGCTGGCAAAAGCCCCCAACGGCCAAACCGTCGATGAAATGGTGACGAAGTTCAAAACGCAGCCCTAAGGCCCAGGCGCAGGTTCGATGCCACCCGGCCTTTGCGCCCAGCGGTGCCAATTCAACACACTGGCGCCGGCGGCCGATGCCCCTTGAACAGGCTGCTGCCAAATGACTGCTTGGCCCTGCGGCGTTGAAAATCATCCTCAAAATGCGCATCGATGGCACTTAAACGGCACTTGTGCACCGGATGTGGGCTTGCCTGACCGGCGCTCATGATCTTTGGTAACAGTGTGTTAGGACTTGTGACAGGCGAGGTTTTTGTCGCGGCAGGTCAGAAGTTTGAGAATGTGCTCCTCTTCATCCGCAATGATGCGGCCCAATTGGCGACGTTCACGTTCATTGCCGATCATCGTATGGAAAAGGCGATAGAATTCCAGGGTGTCCATTTCGAAATTGATCATCACCTGGAGCAGTTGGTCGACATCGGCGATTTGGCTGAAATCCACATCTTCGAGAGAGAAGCCACGATTGCCGACAATGCTCTCCAGCATCAAACGGCCCAGTTCTTCTAAAAGAATGTTGTCTTCTTCCCCGATCAGGCCAAGGCGCTGTTCTTCAAAATAGTCGGCGTGCCGGGCTTCCTGCTCGGCCATCCAGGCGAGCATTTCGGCCAGTTCGGGATCTTCGGTGCGCGCCAAGGCCTGGCGGTAGACCTGTTCGCCGTTGCGTTCGATCTTGGCGGCCATATCCAGTACGTCGCGTAGCGAAAACATGGGTGGTCGGTTCCTCCGGAAATTGGCGCTGGTCGGGCTGGTGGTGGATACTGGTTACATCTGGGTCGCTGTGGATCACTTATCCTGACGAGGCCGCGGCATCGCCGCCGATGAGGTCTGTAACCGTGGGCGGTGACCTGGGTTCAGGGTTTGACAACCGGCCGCCGCTTCCTTATCGTAATTTGACGATTAAAGGAAACGTACCCAAATGTCAAGTGTCAGTACATCCCGACCGTCCCCGCAAAATTTTTCCCCCCTCTCGCCTGAGGCCATGGCCCGTCTCTGCAAGGCCCTGGGGCACCCCGCCCGGATGGCCATCATCGAATTTCTCAAGACCAACAACCAGTGCCTTTGCGGCCGCATCGCAAAGCAATTGCCGCTGGCCCAGTCCACCGTCAGCCAGCACCTCAAATACCTCAAAGATTGCGGGTTGATCACCGATCGCATGAACCGCGGAGCACGCGGTTATTGCCTGAACCACACCCTGATGGCCGAATTACAGCGCAGCCTGTCCAACCTGCTTAGAATTTAAACCCGTAAGGTCAAAGATGCGCATCTGTTTCCGCACCAAGACAGCGTTTGACGGCCGGTGTCGGGCAGCGGCCCTGGCGCTGCTATCAACTGTCCTGTTGCTGGCCGCTTCGTCGGTCGCCGGCGGGCGGTCCCAGGACTGCCTGAAAGTCCTGCGCGTTTATGACGGTGATACGGTTTTGATATCGGCCCCATCCGGTCGCGGTCTGGTGCGCCTGCTGGGAATCGATGCCCCGGAAACATCCAAATCCCGAGGACAAGCCGGCCAACCCTTCAGCGCCCGTTCCCGGCGCTATCTCGCCGGGCGCATTTTGAACCGATGCGTTCAACTCGAGGTTTACGGCGTTGATCGCTATGATCGCCGGCTGGCGGTCATCCATCTGGAGGGTGCCAATATCAACCTGGAAATGGTTACACGGGGGCTGGCCGAGGTCTACCGCGGGCGAACCCCCCAGGGATTCGACCGCCGGCCCTATCGCCAGGCCGCCGAAACGGCCCGCCGCGAGGGCCGGGGCATGTGGGCCCAGGGCGAGGCTTATCGCTCGCCCATGGAATGGAAGCACGGACCCTGAGCAAATATTCGCACCGACCGAAGCTGGCCACATCTTTTTCCATGTTGATACATTCGTAACCCGTCATGTTTCCGTTTCATCAAAAGTTCGCGCAACGGTTGGCCAAGCCTGAAAGACGAAGCGTGCTGAGAGTCCGCCGCCATAACGATCGGCTCGCAGCGCCTTAAGTTGATGCGCTTGGGGAGAATCGGGCTTTTGCCCC
>JASFTA010000247.1:0-4316 GCA_050114115.1 Desulfobacterales bacterium
TGACACCCAGGCGTTTGAGCCTGGTATGCAGAGCTGCGATGTTGGCCGCCAGCTTCTCGCGATCCAGAATCAGGCCGGGGGTTTCCAGTTTATCGAGTCTCATGACGGGACGCCATTCTTAGGCCGTGTAAACGGCCGCGACCGCTTCGACCTCGATCTGAAACCCGAAGTGCAGCTCGCGTGTCGGCACGATCGCCCGGGCCGGCCGGTGATCTCCGAAAAAGCGGGCGTAAACGGCGTTGACCCGCTCCCACAGCGCAATGTCGGCGATGTAGACCGTTACTTTCAGGACCTGCTCTCGTGCGCTTCCAGCCGCCTTGAGGATGACATCCAGATTGGCCAGGGCCTGCGCGGCCTGGGTCTCGATGGGGCCCAGCGACTGGTGATCCTGCGGGGGATCGATGGGCAGTTGGCCGGAGACGTAGAGCAGGCCGTCGTGTTCGATGGCCTGCGCGTAATGGCCGGCCGGAAGGGGGGCATCGTCGGCAATGATGGCGCGCATGTCCTACCTCCTGGGCATTGAGGGCTTCGTTCTACCTAAACCCAGGTGGTGGAAAAGTCAAAAGATGAGATGCGGTCCGCGGGTCTCGTGCCAATTGTTGCCGGGTTTGACATTGGTGGGGGCTTTGCCTATGCTGTTTACTTTTTGGGCCGACCAACTTTGCCGTCCCTACCCCATCCTATCCAAAGATCGGAACAAGCCTGTGACCAAACGCAAAGACATCCACGAGCGGGTATTGAATGCCTCCAGCCTGGAAGAACTCATGACGGCCTACGGCGAATGGGCCGCGCAGTACGACGACGATCTGCTGGGCGAAATGGGCTATGTGGCCCCCATCATTGCCAGCAATCTGTTAAAGGACAGCCTGGTCGATAAAGAAGCCCGCATTCTGGATGCCGGCTGCGGCACCGGTATCGTGGGCGGGCTTCTGCATGAACACGGCTACCGCCATATCGAAGGCCTGGATTATTCACGGCCCATGCTGGTGCAGGCCGAGACCAAGAACATCTATCAGGACCTTCACCAAGGCGACCTTATGAACGCGCTGGAAATTGCCGATCACGTCTATGATGCGATCATCAGCGTGGGCACGTTCACCTGTGGCCACGTGGGGCCCGCGGCTTTCGACGAGCTGGTGCGAATCACGCGCCCCGGCGGTTATATTTGCTTTACCGTGCGCGAAGAGGCTTGGGAAAAAGACGATTACCACACCAAGATTGACGCAATCGCCGACCGTGGGCTCTGGGATCTTCAGGAATCGATGACGGCGGACTACATCCGGCAGGAGGGCGCCCTTTGTAAGGTGCTTTTGTACCAGACGTCGATCTGAACCGGCGGTTGGGGGCCCCGCGGGTTCGGCTTCCCGCCCGTATTAAGACCCGTTCCATGGGCCCGGCGCTGGCCTGAATCGTCATCCTGAACAAACCTGGCCGTTTCACGCCTGGCCGGGAACCCTGGTTTAAAAAATTGTTTTTAGCGATGGAGGGAGGAACCTATTCTCCCAGGTGAATCACCAGCTTGTCGTGCACCAGAATCCCCAGGTCCATCCGTCTGTCGGCATTTAAATCGCCGGCCGTAACTTCGCGCGGTTCGTAGTACCATCCTCTTTCATTGCGGTTGAATTGGGGTCCTTGAAAAACCTGAAAGCTGACCTCTTCCGTCAAATCGCCCTTTCTAATCGAAAGCAATTCGATGGTTGCATTCTGGGCATCCAGGGCGGCGGCCATGGCACGGGGCGGATTGCCAAGCCGCAGGGGGCACAGGTGCCAGAGTTTGGGGCTTTCGGCCCGGCTGGTGTAGTCGCTGATCGCCTGCAAAGTGTAGCTTTCGGCATCCGCGCGGATCCGCCGTGATTCGACCCGGCCGGGCAGGAGCAGACTCTGGCCTGACTTTAGGTTGAGCGGCAGGATGCCGGCCAGATCCCTGTACGCATCCGTCAGGGCCATGCACACGGTTGCCTGTTGCCCATCGGCAGGAAACCAACAGAGCTCATGGCCCGTTTTATTGTAAAGCAGATAGCCTGTGGCCCCTCCAGGTCCCCGGGCATCCACGCCGAACTTCAGGACCGCCTTTTCATCCGGCAGACTGAACTGGCGCTGGATCTCAAACTTTGGGCCGACCATGCGATAGAGGCGTGCGGTCTGCCCCTCGCTGATAATGAGGCCCGGTGCCTGAGGGGACCCGACGATTCCAATGTCAGCAGCGGTCAGGCCGATCCCCAGCGCCCGGAACTGCTGTGGCGTGACGGGGGTCAGGCGGCGTCCGTTCCAGAGATACATGACGGGCGTTTTCAGGGGTGAAAACAGTACAACGCCCCACAATTTGGGGGCTACCGGAAACACGCGCATGGCATCGGGCGGCTGTTTTTTGGTCAGACCGATGGGCACGGAGCGCTTTTCGCCATTTTGATCCGCCCAGCAAAAGAGGAGACGCTGCTGCTTGTCGGCGATAATCGTGAAAAACCCCGGATGCCATCGCGACACATCCATCATGAGAGGGGTGCCCGGCAGGTTTACAAAGGCGGGAAAGGCCTCCAAATGATCGCGGGGATGACGGGCAATGGCTTTCTCCTCGGGGCTGAACACATAGAGATCGCCGTGGCGGTCGACGCCCAGGGTTTTGATGCGGCGCAGCGAACTGATGGCGCGGGGCATCGGATTCAAATCCCGCTCGGTGCCAAAGTGGATCATGATCTGGGATAGCTCCGGCGCGCTGAGGCAGTAATCTGCGTTGCCGTCGCGGTTGAAATCCGCCGTGGTCCAGGCGATCGGGTATTTTCCGCTGGCCCCCCGGGCCACAATGCGAGCGGGGGTCACGCTGGCGGTCCGCCAGATATCGCCGGGCACATTGCGGGTCAGCGTGTAGTGATGCACGTTGATGGCATTTTTCCGAATGGCCAGCAGTTGATCGGCCTGCTGATCGATCAGGGAAATCGGCGCGATCGTCCGCAAAGGAGGGGTTTCCAGGGGGTGTTCCCAGCCGAAAACGCCTTCCGGCTGGCCTCTAAACAAGCGCAGGGGCAAATTTTCTTTGGGAAACCGCAAAAGGATGTCCACATAACGATCGCCGTCAAAATCACCAATCATGGCGGCTTCGCAATCCGCGGCCGTAAAGGCCAGGGACAGGCGTCGCTGAAAACGGCCGTCGCCGTCATTGTAGAGGATCTCGGCATTTTTACGGCGGCCCACCAGAATATCCATTCGGCCGTCCGCGTCGAAATCAGCTGTACCAACGTAAATGATCTGGTCCGTGGCTTTGACCGATGGCGCCAGGGGCCGGCCAAATCGGCCCTCGCGATTCTGAAGATAGATCCGCAGTCCCCGTTGCGTGCCGGCCGTCAGTATATCCTGACGCGCGTCCCCGTCGAGATCCAGCACTTCGAGATGAAAGGTCTTCTGCTCCAGAAGGAAGCCGATCGAAGTAAACTGTTCCTCCAGCGCCGGCAGGCCGCCGGGGCCCTTTTCCTTGGCCGACGGTTTGCGGAGCAGGACTTCGATGCGGGACATTTGATTGTTGATAAATACGATGTCGTCATGCCCGTCGTCGTTGAGGTCCTTAAAAACGAGCCCGGACATATTGTTGGTAAACTCGTAGATTTCACGGTCACCAAAACCGAATTGACGCTGGTGGTCTTCAACGGCTGATGATGCGAACGGCGGCAGAAGAAACCCGACCAGCGCCAGCAGACCGATTCCGACGGCCATGTTGGTGGTTCGCATGAATTGACGTCTCCTCGATTTTTTGCTGGCAAGGCCCATAGGCTAAAATGAATTCCTCAGGGTTCGGGGTAATGGATTGTCATGGCCGCCCGGAAGCCCGCGGCATCGATCATGTTGTAACCATCACTGGTGCTGAAGTAGCTGGCCATCACATCGCTGGACGGCAGATTCGCGATCTCGATGTTACGGAAAAACGCGAAAAGCGGGTCGTGTTCTTCCTCGCAACCGCAATCTTCGTCGGCATTGGCCGGCGACGCTTGATGCGCGCTGGTTCTCGCGGCCGCCGTTCGGATTTCGTCCGCCAAAAAGCGTACGTAGGCGGACAGGTCGCTCACGGCGTAGCTGCAGGCCTCGGCCGGCACCCGGGCCACCATGTCCCGGAAGGGGCGGCTTTCATAGAACGCGGGTGGGCTTTGGTTGTTAACTGCGGCCTGGACATAGTCCACCACCAGGCTGCCATTGCCGATCACAAGCGCGCGATCGACAACCGTGAGCCCGACTTCGTGGATGATCGTGTTCTCCCCATCATCGGCCGGCACGGGGAACTGCAGCATGTGGATGGTGTGGCCCTGGATGTCGGTCTCCCGGTAAAACGG
>JASFTA010000248.1:0-4309 GCA_050114115.1 Desulfobacterales bacterium
TCACGCGATAGGTGATCAACGCAAAATCCGGAAACCAATCCCAACCGCTGGCGACACCGACGGCAAATCCGAAAACAAAGGCGAGCATGATCCAAGCCGCGATATCGAATTGTCTCAGGGTCATTACAGGTTATGTTCTCTAACGAAGGTGCTATTTTAAAAATTAGGGTAGCACTCCCGATGGGATGAAGCAATTAAAACCGGAGAGGGTAGGTTCCAGGGGGGAAACGGTATTCAACACGGCCGTGTCAAACCGTATGTGGACGCCAAAATCAATGGTCGTGGGGTGGTGTAGAAGCACTTTCACGTCGAGGGAAGGGGTTGCAGCCCATTGGGGGATCACAAAAACGGATTCTGTATAAGCGTTACGTGATTCGGCAGGATAACATACTTGATGGCGTTTCTAAGGCTTTATCTCCACAATCGTACCATTGGGCACGAACTTATAGATCTCCTCCATTTCCTGATTGGTAACCGCAATACAACCTTCGGTCCAGTCAACCTCGGCATGCGAAGCGCCGAGGGGGGCAAACCCATTTTTGATGCCGTGGATCATAATATCGCCGCCCGGAGATACGCCGAGTTCCCTGGCCCGCCTTTTGTCTTCTTCGTTGGGATAGGAGATATGCAGGGACAGGTGAAAACCGCTGTTCCCGTTTCGCGAATCGATAATGTAGGTCCCCTCCGGGGTCTTGTTGTCGCCCTGCCTTTCTTTGGGCCCAAGCGGGTTGCCGCCCAGGGCGATTTTGTAGGTCTTGATCACTTCGCCCCTCGTGAGCAGCGTCAATCGCCGCGCTTTCTTTTCGATCAGAACCTTGTCGGCCGGCTCGGTTCTAAGGGCAAAAACCTTTGCTTCAAGCGCTTCAACCTTTTCCCGCAGTTTGATAACTTCATCCGATTTGCTTTCCAGCGCTTGGCGGGCAGCCTCAAGCCTGGTTTGCTGGGCGGCGATCAGTTTGTCCTTGATGATCACATTATGGATTTGGAGCAGCATCATCTGGCTGTCATGTTTATATTTGCTATCCGGGTAATCCCTCAAGAGTTTCTCGAAACATTCAAGCGATTTCTGATAGTCTTTCTGCGCATTTTGGGGATAGGCATAGGTAATCCCCATCTCGAAGAGAACGCGGTCCGCGACCTCAGGATGGTTTTCGATCATTAGTTCGTATTTGCGCAGGGCCGCCTCGTAATTCCCCTGGTTGAAAAAATGATTGGCTTCCTGCGAGAGGGTGGCCTCATCGGTGTGACGGCATCCGCCGACAAGAATTGGCATGCTAAGGATGGCGACGGCGAAAAGGCGAAGAAGCCTGCCGCCCCCTGAAGGCCATTTACCCGGAGCTATTTTTGTGCCTGCTAATAATGGGCGTGATGCGCGCAAAACCAGTCCTCTTCAACAAATACTCGCAATACCTACCGTGCTAATCCGTGGCAATGTAACCCAAGGTGAGCGTTTTACCATTTTAAAATGTAAAACGCTCACCTTGGGTTTAAGGAAGTGGCCGGCCGGTAAAACCCGGCCACTTCCTTGCGATCTACTTTTTCATCGACTGCTGGAAAGCTTGGTCCGCTTCTTTGGCTTTTTCCTCTGCGAGTCTTTCCTTTTCCGCTGCGATTCGCTCCCTTTCGATTGCTCTTCTCTCAGCTTCCTCGGCGCGCTCCACGGCTTCGTTGGCCTTTAAAATGGCCTCATCGGCAGCCATTTTGGCCGCTTCCGCATCCATCGCCGCTTGATCCGCTTTCGCCGCAATCGCCTTTTCCCGCGCCTGGGCCTCCTCGAGGTCACCTTTTGTTGCGCATCCCCCTGCAACAATCGCCAGAGCAAACATCATCGCGACCACCAAAAGAACCTTTTTCATGACGTAACTTCCTCCTTTCCCTTCCTTTGTCCTTTTCTAACAGCAATTTTAACCTTCCGCCAAGTGCCACCAGGCGGTATCCCTGGTAGCGATGAGAAAGCGGTTTCCAAACCCCTTCTAGCGTCCAATAGCTGTGTTCTCCAGCGCTGCTGGATTCCGCTTCGATTGTCTTTAGGTTTCAAACACAACACCGTCTAATTCCAGATCAATTTTCAAGCGTTTGGCCGCGTCTTTGGCCGCGCGCTTGTTATCGAAAGGACCGGCCAACACGCGGTGGCGATCGCCCTTGGTCAAAACACTTGCAGGAATTGATGGACCCTGGTGGCGAATAATGGCAGCAAGCCTCTGAGCGTCAACCTTGTCACGCAAACTAGCCGCCAGAACATACCAGGCGTCCGTTTTGAATTCAGGTATTTCCGGTTTACCGTACAATTTGTAAGGGTGCCAGACCTTTATGGGCTTCGCTAGCGCCATTTCACTTCCTTGAGAGAGCACGGAGATCGGTAGAGGATATCCGCGCGCCTCAAGCACGACCTCCTTGACTTTTTTCCAGTCAAGGGCGTTTCCTGAATGCTTTTCAATCTTTTTCAATTGGGCAAAGATCTTCTTCCAACTGGCGGTGCCTGATTTTTCAAAGGGTGGATGCGCTTCCAGGTAAACGATGCCATCACGCTGGCCAACGAGATAGGGCTGGTTGATGATTTTTACCGGTGTTTTCACCGGGGTGTTTTCGAAAAGCCTTTCGACGTCTTCCGGATAGAGTCTTATGCAGCCGTTGGTTGCCCTAAGGCCGATACTGGCCGGCTTGTTGGTACCATGGATTAAATAGGTTGACCTGCTTAGATAAAGCGCGTGCTCGCCCAATGGGTTTAGAGGCCCAGGTGGTACGGCCGGCGGAAGAGGATCTCCCTTCTGGCGATGATCTTCAGCAATCGAGGCGGGTACATACCATGTCGGCCGGAATTTTTTGCGGCTAATATACATTCGGCCCATAGGGGTGGGCCGCTCTGCGGTGCCGACACCGACCGGGTAGGTCGAAACGGAAAGGCGTTCGCCGTTCCCCCTGTAATGAAAGAGCCTCATCGCGGCCAAATTGATGACGATACCTTTTCGACGGGTGTCCGGCAGGATAAAACTGAGGGGCAAAAAGATACGCTCCCCGGCCTCAGGCACCCAAATGTCGATTCCCGGATTGGCGGCACTGACCGTATTGATGCCCAGGCTGAAGTGTCGCGCAATATCCGGCAGGGTATCATCCTTTCCCAGTCTGACAATCGCCAAGCGGCCGATGACGTCATTATCTTTTTCAACAACAAAGTCATTTCGCTCGACCGCGTCCGCCGGGACCACAGGAAAAGGCAGGGATTCAGACAGGTATCCTTGCATATTGGCACAGCCCGGCAAGGCCAGGATGAACATCAGAAGAATGGGTAGATAGAATCTATTGGAGGGGGCCAGGTCAATCATTTGGTAGAGGATCACAAAATTTATTGTTCATAAAGTAAGGATAGAAGCCATCTCGCTTTAGCGCCGCGGGATCGCGTCGGCGCGTTAGACTTTATGCTATCGCAAAACCATTAACTTTCTGCATGAAATATACCAAGCTCAGCCGGTATTTTGAAATAATAAAAATTTGTATGGGGTTTCAGATATATAGGTGCGCAAGCCCCATTTGTAAATTAATTCCCGCGGAAAAAGGAGCGTATCTTATTTGTTAACGATTGATATTTTAAATTAAAGTCGCTTTGCATTTTATCAGGCTGCGCCTCGCGCCTAAACGCGATCAGATGCTTTGACGCCAGTTATGGGAAGGGATTTGCAACGGGAGGCCGCCAGAATCACCAAAAGCGCACGATCCCATGCTGCGGCCTCAACGGCCTTGAGCGCCTCCTGACGAGGGGCCGATTTTTATCCGTGTCAGACGGCCTTTGTGAAAATAGAGATAGTAGGGCAGATGATTGGGCCCCCGCTGGTAAGTCCACATTTCCCGCTTGATGGGACTTCTCAGCAGATAGGGCGCTTTGAATCGTTCCTCATCGTCGTCATAGCGCTTGGATACCCATTCGTTCGGAAAATCCTCGTAGGTTTGGACGTGTTGAGGATCGCCGCATTTGGCAACGACTTCGTGCTGAAAGTCGCCGATCTTGACCAGGCGCCCTTCGCAGCGCAACGAGCGACCCATGGCCTCGGCACTGAAAACAATCATGAGGCTGATGAAGACCCCAAACACTAGCCCGGTCGGCATGGCGGTTCCTCAATTCTCTTAAAAATGGCGAACTTCTTGGTTTGGTTAACATCAATCTCAAACCGATCGATGAATTGTCAATTCAAAAAGATCACTGGGGCTGACCTCGACATACCACCATTGCAGACGGGCCGCGATCGCACGGGCAAAATGGGTTTTGCCGGTACCGGGAGGACCAAAAAAAAGGATCGTACGCGGCAGGGTAACG
>JASFTA010000249.1:0-4302 GCA_050114115.1 Desulfobacterales bacterium
TCGATAATTTACCCAACGTTCTTCCCGGTCTGCCACCTGTGCATGGGCTCTTTCAGATTAAATTGACCAGGACTAAAGGGCTACCTCTACATTGCACACGACGTAGGGATCGGTCTCGTTAATGGATTGGGAGTAATGTTTGCATGTCGGGCAGAATTTTCGGGGCATCCCCCTGCCGGTCCACAGCATCTTGGCGCGGTGATGTGTTCCGCAGTTTGGGCAAATGCATTCCGTCAATTTCTCTCTCAGGCAGATCGCTTGAATACCATCAATCTTCTTTTCGGCGTCGCTGCTTCTTTTTTCTGCTTTCACGGTCTGTCCCCATGTTAGAGTTGTGATCAATGGGTCGTGCGCCTCAAAAGGCGGTCAGGATTGTCGGGCCGTATGAAGTTCCGTTCGACTTCAAACTGTCGCTTGTTGATAAGGAAAGCAATGTCTGTGCCATAAATCCAGTGCAAGATTTCCCAAATAATTACAGGGGGAAAGAAGTCTAAGGCGTAAATGGCGGGTATCTGTTTAACGAGATGTGTCGGTGAATTGACAAGATGCGTCGTAGAATTGGCGGGATTTTTTATGAGTGCAACGGGTTCAGGTTTACACATTTGACAATATTTTCCCCCTTTCATATTAAATTGAACCAAGACCATATCGAGGTTGATATATTGAAACCGCTTCTAGGAGAAGAACCCTTAATGGACCGAAGGAGGGAAACGTGCATATTTTTGAGAAGCCCGACAATTTGGTTGAATTGATCGAAAATAGCGTTGCCAAGTATCCTGACAACAACCTGTTTGGAACCAAGAATAAAGCGGGTGAATATGAATGGATGACCTACCGCGATGTCGGCCAACGAATTGACAACCTTCGCGGCGGTCTGCGTCAGGCCGGTATCGAAAAGGGCGATGCCGTCGGTATCATTGCCAGCAACCGGCCGGAGTGGGCGATTACCGCCTTTGCCACATTCGGCTTAGGTGGACGCTACATCCCCATGTACGAAAAAGAACTGGTTAAAATATGGAAACATATCATCAACGATGGCAGTATCAAGCTGCTGCTGGTTGCCACCCGGGAAATATACGATCAAATCGAAGCAATGCGTGATGAACTGCCGAGCCTTGAAAAGATCTATCGGATCGAAGGTGAAGGCGAAGACACCATGGCCGGGCTGGAAGAAAGAGGGGCGGCCCAGCCGGTTGCCTCCATACGCCCTGAACCCGAAGATATCGCCGTACTGATTTATACCTCGGGCACCACCGGCGACCCCAAGGGCGTGCTTCTTTCCCACGGAAATTTTACCAGTAACGTCCTTGCCGGTCACAAGGTTTTTCCGGAATTGGATGCGAATGACCGCGGGCTTTCGATCCTTCCCTGGGCCCATTCCTTTGGGCAAACCGGCGAGCTTTATCTTTTCGCCCATATCGGCGGTTCCATTGGCATCATGGGGGATGTGACCACACTGGCGGATGATATGGCCAAAGTCCAGCCGACCTTCCTTATTGCCGTCCCAAGGGTGTTCAACAAGATCTATGCGGGCCTGTGGACCAAAATGGATGAAACCGGGGGATTGGCCCAAAAATTGTTTGTCACGGGAATTGCGTCGGCCAAAAAACGGCGTGAACTGGCAGCAAGAGGTCAATCGGATTTTATCACCAATCTTAAATTCAAGATCGCGGACGCTGTCGTGTTCAGTAAAATCCGGGCCAAATTGGGAGGACGTCTAAAAGGCGCCCTGAGCGGCAGTGCGACCATGAATGTTGAAATCGGGCATTTTTTCTCCGACCTGGGAATCCCGGTGTATGACTGTTACGGCCTGACGGAAACCACTCCCGCCGCGACAATGAACGGGCCCGGGGCCCACAAGCCCGGAACGGTGGGCCGGCCGATCGAACATGTCCGGGTGGAAATCGACAAAACCTTTTCCGGTGATGAAGAAGACGGCGAGATTATCATCTACGGCCCGAATGTCATGCAGGGCTATCATAACAAACCCGAGGCCACCAAAGAAGTAATGACCGCGGACGGTGGTTTCAGGACAGGGGACCGCGGGCGACTGGATAGCGACGGGTTCCTCTTCATCACCGGCCGCATAAAAGAACAATATAAGCTTGAAAATGGAAAATATGTTTTCCCGGCGGCGATTGAAGAAGAGATTAAATTACATCCGCTTGTTGAAAATGCGATGATTCACGGCGAGGGGCGGGCATTTAATGCCTGCCTGGTGGTTCCCGACTTTATCGTTCTGGGAAAATATGCCGTCGAACATAATCTGCCCACCGATCCGGAAGCGCTTGTGCAGCGAGACGACATTCAAAAGATGATCAGCGATGAAATCACGACATTCCTCCAAGGAAAATTCGGAGGATATGAAATCCCCAAAAAGTTCCTCTACCTGAGCGAAAACTTCACCGTCGACAACGGAACGCTCACCCAGACCATGAAACTGAAACGGCGGGTCGTTCTGGAGCAGCAAAAGGATCAGATTGAGAAATTATATGCCTAAGGCGACCTGACCCGAATACTTCATCTTTTCGACATGATGCATAATTAATAGAAATATCAAGACGTTGGACCTGAGGTTCGCAATAGCCACCCAAGTACAATTTGCACCCGGATGTTGTACCGAAAATCGCAACAAATATTTCACCCTACGGGCGCTCCCTGAGGTGTCCACTGGCTTTGTTATCAAGGGCTCGCCGTAGAAGACTACGGCGTCACCCGTGAATGCCTCGCCAATGAACACCTCAGGGGCGTGAAATATCCGGACTACCGGCTGGCCTTGTACGTCAGCCGGGGAAAAACAAAAAGCCGGCGACCATCGGTTTCATTCTCCGGTAACTTGGATTGCTGCTGCCCGCGCGGAACCCCCCGGATCCCATTGCCGCGTTGGCCTGATCTTTAATGTTGTAATTTTTTGACACCATCCTATATCTTAGGGCCGGACCCTTTGATCCGTTTGGTTGGAACGGATACACCGCTAATCGGAAGGAGAGGCTCGATGGCCGAGCGCATGAACCATGCGGACAATTTCTGGTACTGCATGGACGAACCCACCAATTTGATGGTGATCACCGCCTTTATGGAATTTGCTGAACCCCTTGATTTCAACCGGCTCTTTGCCACCGTCGAGAGTCGCCTGGCATCTTTTCCCCGGTTTCAGAAAATGGTCGTGCGACCCAGGTCAGGCGTCGGCTGGCCCACCTGGGAGAGGGATCCGAACTATGACCTCCGGAACCACCTTCAACGCGTGGCCCTGCCCGCTCCGGGCGACAAGGCGGAGCTCCAGGAAATGATGGCCAACCTGATGGTCACCCCGCTGGATCCGAACCGGCCACTGTGGCAGGTGCACCTCGTCGAAAATTACGGAAAAGGATGTGTCCTTTTTTTCAGGGTCCACCATTGCATCGGCGATGGCATTGCCCTGATCCATGTCCTGCTTTCCACGGCCGATACGGACCCCGATGCGCCTTGGCCCAAACAGCAGGGGCAAAAGAAAACCAGGCGCCGGACGTCTGATTCGCCGCACCCGATCCATGCAACGATCCGCAGCATCAGTGCAACGGTCAATTATGTCCAGAACCTGGGCAAGCAATTGACCCAAGAACTGGAGAAGGCCGCCTCCGATCCCGAACATCTGAAGCAGCTGATCAAAATATCCAGCCGCCTGCCGACCGATCTCGCTGCGGTGCTATCCAAGTACACCATTATGAAGTCCGACCCGAATACCGCTTTCAAAGGGAAGCTGGGTGTCCGCAAGCGTGTTGCCTGGACGGAACCCATGGCCCTGGATCGCATTAAAAAAGTCGGCAAGGCCATCAATACGGCGACGCTCAACGACGTGCTCATTGCAACGGTTACCGGCGCCATGCGTCGGTATCTGAAAACCAGAAACTCACCGGTCAACGAACTCGACCTGCGGGTGACCGTTCCGGTGAATATTCGCAAGCCCGGCACCGAGTTTGAGCTGGGCAATAAATTCAGCCTGGTCTTTTTGCCCCTGCCGGTGCATCTCGAGGATCCGGTCCTGCGGTTGAAGGAAGTCAAACGGCGCATGGACCAGCTAAAAACATCACCGGATCCGTATATCAACTTCGGACTGCTCAGTTCGATCGGCTACCTGCCGCCGGGGATCGCCAAAAAAGCGGCCGCCTTGTTCGGCAACAAAGCTTCCGGTGTCTTGACCAATGTGCCGGGCCCGCGACAACCGCTCTATTTTGCCGGGAAACAAATCGAGAAATTCATGTTTTGGGTCCCGCGCTCCGGCCCCATCGGGCTGGGGGTCAGCATTCTTAGCTATAACGACAA
>JASFTA010000250.1:0-4301 GCA_050114115.1 Desulfobacterales bacterium
AGCGTGTGTTCAGAATCCAGAGGGAATAGTTCTTCTCAACGGGTATGTTCGCCTGCTCGGCAAATTCGGCCGGATGCAGAAGGATCGGCATTTCCGGGCTTAGTTTCCATTCTTTGAAGACATACTGCAGGGTGTTGGCAAGAATTCGGCGGTCCAGATGGCGTGTGTCGATCAAAAGGATCTTAACGCAATTGGTAAGATCCGAAAGGTTCAGGCCAATATCGGTGCGATGAATCGCGATTAAGCCCTGAATGCGATTATGCCGCCGCAGGCTCAACAGCAAGCGATCTTTTTGAAAATCGTGCTGGTGATATTCGCTGATGAGATCTTGCGACGCAAACATCTCGGAATCCAGGTCGAGGCAGTCGAGCATGAGGCCGCCGACCTGGTGCTGAAACCATTGCTCCACTTCCTGAATGTCGGTTGCACCGCTGGGCGTGAGTTCCCACCCGTCGGGTAGACCGGCATCCAACTGATCGCCGTCCTCTATGTGGAAATAGGCAAAATCGTCCAGCGAGCAGCAATCGCGATCGTTGATGTAGCGGGCAAAGCCGCCGAAGACGCTGTTGGGAAAATGGTTTTCCGGCCGGAAGTAGCACATG
The DNA here is from genome assembly GCA_050114115.1 of Desulfobacterales bacterium. Taxonomy (GTDB): domain Bacteria; phylum Desulfobacterota; class Desulfobacteria; order Desulfobacterales; family UBA5852; genus JABZFP01. The sequence goes on from JASFTA010000250.1 coordinate 603, forward strand.
AGATACTTCATGTGCATCGAATAGAGTCGGTGGGAATCATAGGTGAAACAACCGATCTGATTGAGGACCGTCAGCCCGGCGCGCACCATCGCGCGTTTGCGGGCCGCATGATGATGGATCAGCCAGGCGTTTTCATACAAACGGACCATGCCCATGTGGGCCATGATCCGCCCCTGGGTCTGATAGATAAAATGGCGCGCGATGGTGGGGTTCTGGGTGTAGAGCTTCCAGTAGGTTTCTTTGATCTGCTCCTTGTTGGCCTGGATGAAGGCATATTTCTTGGGGTAAATAAAACCGGTCTCAAAGAAGAAATCCCAAAGCGCATCCAACTCGACACGCGTGTTGATGTACGCATTCTGATTTTCGGCCTGGTGCAGCAGCGACAATAGTTTCAGATGGTCGCCGCTTTCCATGTCGATGATGGCCAAACCGTTGGCAATGTCGCCCAAGCTTCCTAGGTCTTCTTTGAGGTTGCGGTACAATACCTGGGCTTTGAAACGCAGGGCCAGGCTGTCGGCGAAGAGCAGCTCGGCATCTTTGATCATCATTCCAGGCAGCAGGAGGGAATGGCCGATCCCTTCGGCGACGGACAGACCGGATCCGGAAAGATCGAGAACTTTCAGGTTGACCAACTGGCGGGTGAGCGGATGCCGGAAGACCATATTGGGCGCCGGTTTCAGTTCGATCCGTTTGCTACGGTAGACGCGGGCATTGTAGCGTTGGATCGATTTGATCTTGGGCTTCAGCACGAATTGCCGCTGAAGGCGGCCGTTGTCACTTTTAAGAATGGTAAAGTCACCGGAAAAAGCGAGTTCGTTGCCGTCATAGACAATTAGATTCAACGGCTTGGCGTGATCCAGGCATTGAAAGCTCTGAGGGGGGGTCAGAGACAAACTAATCCGAAACGCGCGGGTGCTGAATTCGAGCAGTTCGCCGCGGAACAGCATACTGTTCTGGATGACCTGGACGGGAATGCGGGAACAGGCGAAACGCATTTCCCGACGATTGGCCACCTCCCAGCATTTTTCGGGCAATTCGAGCACAAGGCCCCGTGCATCCATTCGCAGGGGTTGCGGTTTGACTTCCAAGGCATGACGCCCGTCATTAACATACAGGGCGGCAAACCGATAGTTCTCCAGGAGCAGGGCCGCCTGCTCCGGCTCTGACCAGTGGCATTCGAGTTGGCGGCCTTCGCAGGGCAGAGGGCTGGCGGTGCAGATGGTGGTCTGGTTGAAACGGTGGTGGCGAAGGACAACCTGGACGGTGCCGTTCTGAAAATTGATATAGTTGAGCTTGTTGATTAGATAGGTACGATTGAAGGATGGGCGTTTGGCGGCGGGTGCCGGCGGTTTTTCCAAAGAGGCCGCTGTTGTTTGCTGGTTGTCATCGGCCTGTTCAGAGGGAGATGCCAACTCGTGGTCGTCGCGATAAGCCCGCTCCATCATCCCAACCTTTCATCTGACCGGTGGATCAGTGCAATATCAAATATTATTGGAGGCGGCCCCTTCGCGATAACTTTTAATATGTATCACAGGCCATCGTCGTTTTCAACGCAATCACATCATGACTCTTTGATTTTGTTTGGAAAATTACTGTTTGTCAACCCCAAAATATACTTCCTGTAGTGGTTTGCATGCCCGGGCCACACTATATAGAGGCTTTCGGCGCTTGATGTCCTAAGGCCGAAACGTGGTGTGGGTATCAGACGGCTAGCGAGCAGGGAAAGCCGGCAGCTTGAAGACCGGGCTGGGGTGATCCTGGTGGGCGGTGTGAATCGGTATCGCCAAGGAGGCTAAAGCCCTTTCCACGGTCTGGTGGGCCATCTGAGGTGAATTATTGGTGTCGCTTAGGTGGCCTAAAATAATCTGGCGTAATTTGGGGTGAGCGAGTTTGCGCAGCAGTTCACCCGTTTCACCGTTGGACAGATGGCCGCTGCGGCTCTGAATGCGCTGTTTCAAATGCCAGGGATAAGGACCGGCGGCCAGCATTGCGCTATCATGGTTGGCCTCAATCAGCAGCAGATCACAGCATCTGAGCCGTTCTTCCACCAGTCCGGTGACAACCCCCAAATCGGTGGCCAAACCAATGCGTGATCCATTGTGGCTAAAGGTAAAGCCAACCGGATCGGCCGCATCGTGGGAGAGCGCAAAAGGATGAATATGGAAATCGGCCAGTGAAAAATCCGTTCCCGTTTCGAAATAATGACAGGCGGGCAGGCGCCCGATAACGCCCTGGGCCGCCTGATAGGTGGGGGCCGTCATGTAGACGGGCAGGTCGAAGCGACGTGCCAGAATCCCGACGCCGCGGATATGATCGGAATGCTCGTGGGTAACCAGAATGGCTTTTAAATCATGGGGATCGAGATTTTGCCGCCGCAACCGTGTTTCGATTTCTCGGCCGGAAAGACCCGCATCGATCAAAAGCGCGTTGCGGCCCGCGGCGAGGTAAATGGCGTTGCCGCGGCTGCCGCTGGCCAGGGCACAAAGCGCAAGCGTGTCATCGCCGGCGTGCCGGGCCGGTTGGTTATTCCCTAAATCCGTCGGCATTGAAGCGGGCATGCGTCGCGGCCCACTTAGCGAACACCGGTATGGCCGAAGCCGCCGGTGTCGCGCGTGGTGGCATCCAGGGACTCCACGATTTGAAGCTGGACGCGGTAGACTTGTTGAATCACCATCTGGGCGATGCGGTCCCCGCGCTTGACGGTATAGGGCGCCTCGCCCAGATTGATCAGGGCGATTTTAATTTCACCGCGGTAGTCGGCATCGATCGTTCCGGGCGAATTGATCAACCCGATGCCATGCTTGACGGCCAGTCCGCTGCGCGGTCGGATCTGGGCTTCGAAGCCCGGGGGCAAGGCCATGGCGAAGCCGGTCGGAATCAGGGTGATCGCGCCGCAGTCAATTGTCACCGCTTTTTTTACGGCCGCGCGCACATCCATTCCGGCGGCCTGGGGGGTCATATAGCGAGGGGGCGGAATGTCCTCGTCTTCACGGGGGCGCAGGCGTTGAAAGGCGATTGTCGGCACGCTTGGCAGTGTTGGCATCGGATTACCTTCGGGCACTATGCCTGGAGCAGGGGCTGAAAAGCCCCCTTATCGGCAACCGGTCCTAAAACCGTCAACACCAGCTGGTCGTTGCGGAAAAGGGATTCGGCCAGCGCGGCGATGTCTTCGGCGGTCACGGCCTCGATGCGCTCCACCACCGCCGCAATGGGAATATGACGGCCGAAATTGATTTCACCTTGGGCCAGGCGCACCATTTGATTGTCGGTATTTTCGGCGGCCAGCAGCATACTGCCCTTGGTATACTCCTGGGCGTCCCGCAAGGCCGTGGCGGAGACCGTTTCCTGGGCCAGGCGGCGAAGACCCGCCAGAATCAGGGCGGTGACTTCTTCGGCTTTGGCCGGCTCGACACCGGCATAAACGCCGAACATGCCCGTGTCTTCAAAAGAGCTGATATACGAATAGACGGAGTAGGCCAGGCCGCGCTTTTCACGGATCTCCTGAAAAAGGCGGGAACTCATATTGCCGCCGAAGATCGTATTCATCAGCGAAAAGGCGTAACGGCGCGGATCGGTGGTGGCGATTCCCGGGGCGGAGAGGCAGATATGGGCCTGCTCCAACTGGCGATGGCAGACATCCACCAGCGGACGCGGCTCCGGGGTGATGCGCTCCGGAAAACCGTTGCCCGGCCGGATGCT
>JASFTA010000251.1:0-4297 GCA_050114115.1 Desulfobacterales bacterium
GCCAAAGCGGCTGCGGCCTGGCCTGGAACCGAAATCCACAGACATTAAATATCCGGCATCAGGTTTTGTCCGGGGCTTCCGCCGGTGTCGCGCGCTCATCCCGGGAGGCGAAAAAGTTTTGGGTTTCTTTTACGATAATTGGCGATAGGGCCAGCAAACCAATGAGATTGGGAATCGCCATCAACCCGTTGAAGGTATCCGACAACGACCACACGAAATTCAGCTTGGCCACGGCCCCCAGGCCGACCACCACGATAAACAGGTAGCGATAGGGTTTGACGGCTATTTGGCCGAACAGGTATTCAACCGATTTCTCACCGTAATAACACCAACCCAAAATCGTGGAATAGGCAAACAGGATCAGCCCGATGGTGACGATATACTCACCGCCGGGAACACCCAGATCAAAGGCGTAGGAGGTCAACTCCGCGCCGGTCTTGCCGCTGTCCCAGGCACCGGTCAGAATCAGCACCAGGCCGGTCAGGGTGCACACGATGATGGTATCGATGAAGGTCTGGGTCATGGACACCAGGGCCTGCAGGACCGGGTGCTTGGTCTGGGCGGCGGCGGCCGCGATGGGCGCGCTGCCCAAACCCGATTCGTTGGAGAAAACCCCGCGGGCGACGCCCATGCGAATGGCCATCATCACGGTGGCGCCGGCAAATCCTCCGGAAGCCGCCGTGGGGGTGAAGGCCTCTTTGACCACCAGGGCCAGGGCGGCGGGAATGCCGGTGATGTTCAGCAACAGGACGATCAAACAGCCGCCCATGTAAAAGATGATCATGATCGGCACCACCACGCCGGTGATGCGCCCGATGCTTTTGATCCCGCCGAGCACTACCAGGGCCGTGAAAATCATCAGGACGATACCGGTAACGTAAAACGGCACGTTGAAGGTCGCTTCAACGGCGTCGGCCACGGAGTTGGACTGCACCATGTTGCCGATCCCAAAGGCGGCCACGGCCGCAAAAATGGCGAAAAGGGTCCCCAGCCATTTCCAGCCCAACCCATTGGCGATGTAGTACATGGGCCCGCCGCTCATTTCGCCGTTTTCATCTTTGATGCGGTATTTGACGGCCAGGACCGCTTCGCCATATTTGGTGGCCATGCCCACCAGGCCGGTGATCCACATCCAGAAAAGGGCGCCCGGGCCGCCGGCGGCAATGGCCGTGGCCACCCCGGCGATATTACCGGTGCCCACCGTGGCCGACAGTGCGGTCATCAGCGCTTGAAAGTGCGAAATGTCGCCGGGCTCGTCGGTCTCTTCTTTTCTTTTGACCAGGGCCAGCCACAGCGCGTACCACATTTTGGTGAACTGCAGCCCGCGCAAAACGATGGTCAGGTAAAACCCGGTGCCGACCAAAAAGATCAGCATGGGCGGTCCCCAGGCAAAGGCACCCACCTTGCCCACGATTGTCTCGATCTGACTGAAAATGCCATCCATTTGTTCCTCCTCGTAACCCATGGCTGCAGGGCTTCTTAAATTCGACGGTTGCATCAACTGGGGGCTGAGCAACTTGGCCCCTGGGGCCAGGATTTATCACTCTTCGGCGACCTGGTATTCCATGCGGTAGGTCACGATTTTACCCGCTTTGAATCGCCATACTTCGATGGGTGCAACGACATCACCGTTTTGATCGAAATCGATCGTCCCGGAGGCGCCCTCGTAGTTGATGGGTTTGCCCGACGCGAGCAGGTTGAAGGCCAGTTCAAACTCGCCCGGGCCGATGAAGGTACCCGGCGGGTTGGCCACCGACCGGAGTTGATCGCGGATATTGGAAGCGGTCAGGGGCAGCCCCTGGGCCTTGGCGGCATAGGCCGCCAGACCAATCACCGCCGCGGCATCATAGGCATTGGCGATGAATGGGCTTTTGGGGAACTCGCCGAATTCGGCGGTGTAGTCGGCGTCAAACTTCAAAAAGGCCTCGCCGACCGCCACACCAGGGGCCGTGCCCAGCATGCCCTCCAGTTTTTCCGCCCCCACCGTGGCCGCCAGTTCTTCCGATTTGGTGCCGTCCGTAAACAGAAAATGCTTGCATTTGTAAACTTCGATGGCCTCCTCGACAAAGACCTTGGCATGTTCGGGATAGCTGATCACGCAGAGCACGTCTGATTGACCGGAGCGGTATGGTTTGGTGGCGAACATCCGGCCGAAGGCGTTGCGCAAGGGCTCGACATAGCTTGGGGCAACCTCTTCACCATGGGGTATCATGGTGTAGACAAAGCCGCCATGGCGGACGAAGGACCGCTGGAAATGGCGCGCCAGGCCCTGCCCGTACGGATTGTTGACATACACAACCGATGCGGTTTTGTAGAGGCTGGCGGCCAGCTTGCCCAACACCACCCCCTGCAGCGTGTCCGACGGACACGTCCGGAAGAGCAGGTCCTTGTCTTTGTCTTGGGGCAGATCGGTAATATACGGCGAAGTCGCACCGGGTGAGATCAGCAGCATGTTCTTGGGGCTGGTAACGGCTTCGGCCACGGGCACGATCACGCCACTGGAGGAAGAGCCGATAATCGCCGCCACCTGATCTTCCGCGATCAACTTTTCGGCCGCCTGTTTAGCGGCATCGGCATTTGTTTGGCTGTCTTGATGAACGAAATTGACGGTCAGACCCGCGGCAGCCAACTGTTTGGCCGCCAATTCCGCGGCGTTCTGGTGTCGGGGCCCCCAATCCTGCAAAGCCCCGCTGTGGTCAAAAAGCGTGCCGACGACCACCTCCTGGGCCGAGGTCGTCGCGTGAGGGGCGACAAAGCCCATCATGATCAATAACAATACGATTGTCCTTTTCATACCCCCTCCTCTCCCCGGAAAAGGAAACACCTGTTGCCGGTAAAAAACGGTACACCGCCGATGAAGCGGCCCCGACCGTTTTTCACCAGACCATTATGTGAATATCACCGCGGTTGGATCAAAGCAGCGCGTCAATGGGTGAATAGTCGATGTCCAAGGCCCCGGCCACGCCCCTGTAGGTGACCTGGCCCTTGACGACATTGGCGCCGCTTTTGATCTCCGGGTTTTCCTGCATGGCCCGCTGCCAGCCCTTGTCGGCGATTTGCAAGGCATACGGCAAGGTGGCGTTGGTCAGGGCCGCCGAAGATGTGCGCGGCAGCGCCCCGGGCATGTTGCTCACGGCGTAGTGCACGATCCCGTCGACAACGCGAATGGGGCTGGAGTGGGTCGTCTCCTGGGACGTCTCGAAACATCCGCCCTGATCGATGGCCACATCGATGATGACAGCCCCACGTTTCATGCGACCGAGCATCTCCCGCGTGACCAGGATGGGGACCAGACCGCCGGGCTCAAGCACCGCCCCGATCACCAGGTCGGCCTTGGACAGCAAATCGCGAATGGTGGCGGGGCTGGACATCGACGCGAAGCAGTTGTCAGGCATCACATCACTCAGATAACGCAAGCGATTCAAATTCGTATCCAGCACGTGGACATGGGCCCCTAACCCACAGGCCATCATCGCCGCGCTGAGGCCGACGACACCGCCGCCGATGATGAGCACCGTTCCCGGATCGACCCCGGGCACACCGCCCAAAAGCACCCCGTGGCCGCCCTGGGCCATTTCCAGATACTTGGCGCCCTCCTGGACCGCCATCGGGCCGGAGACTTCGCTGCTGGGGATCAGCAGCGGCAGCCGCCCATCGGCCTTTTGGACGGTTTCATAGGCAATGGCAATGGCACCGCTTTTCATCAGGGCCCGGGTCACCGGTGCGGATGTGGCCAGGTGCAGGTAGGCAAAATAGATCTGCCCCTCCCGGAGCAATTCATATTCGGACGGTTGTGGTTCCTTGACGCGCAGAAGCATCTGAGCGTGGTCGAAGATTTCGCGGGGTGCATCCAGGATCTGGGCACCGGCTTGCGCATATTCGGCATCGGCAAAGCCGCTGGCCACCCCGGCCCCTTTTTCAAGCATAATGTCGTGACCGTTCCGGCGCATGACCTCTACGCCGGCCGGCGTTATGGCCACGCGATTCTCGTCGCGCTTGATTTCTTTTAGAACGCCTACAATCATGGCTACCTTCCTTCTCCGATGGATACGTCGTTAAGTATGGCGGTGTAAATTGTCAGCACCGCGGCGTACCTCAAACCGCCGGCACGGATGCCGGACGACCCGGCATCCGTGAGCCTCCGTGGCATGCCTACAGAAGCGTATCGATGGAGACGTATTCAAGATCGAAGGCCTCGGAGACCGCCTTATAGGTAATCTTGCCGTCGATCACGTTGGCGCCCAGCTTGATTTCAGTGTTCTCCTGCATGGCCTTTTTCCAGCCCTTGTTGGCGATT
>JASFTA010000252.1:0-4276 GCA_050114115.1 Desulfobacterales bacterium
AACCCGCAAGATCGTGACGATCGCCAGCGGACTGCGCCGCCGCACGCTCCGGGTGACCGTACCGCCCGGCATCCAGGCCGGCAAATCACTGCGGCTCAAAGGCCTCGGGCCGGTATCCCCCGACGGCCGTCACGGTGATCTGTATCTACAAATCGAGCTGGAATCCTGGTAGGATTTTTCTTGAGATAGGTTCTAGTCGGCGAACAGGCAGGAGACCGTATTGCGGCCCTCGTCCTTGGAAGTATACATGGCAGCGTCGGCCCGTTTGACAAAGGTCGTAATGTCTTCGGTGGGCACATACTGGGTGACGCCGATACTTACGGTTACGGAGACCTTTTCACCGGCGCGCGGCTGAAACTTCTCCGCGACCACCGCGCTCTTAATGCGATGGGCCACGGTTTCGGCCTCATCACCCGTGGTTTCCGGCAGGATGACGGTAAACTCCTCGCCGCCGTAGCGGTAGGCTGTATCCAGCTTGCGCAGGCAGGACTCGATGATCTGGGCCAGACGGACGAGCACCTTGTCGCCTTCGAGATGGCCGTAGTTGTCGTTGTACTCCTTGAAGCGATCGATATCCAGGAGCAACAGCGAGAGGGGGGGGTTGTAGCGATTCGAGCGATCCACCTCCAGGGTCAGCTGGTTGTAGAAATGCCGTGAGTTGTAGAGTTTGGTCAAACCGTCAGTGGTGGCCAATTTCTGGAGCTGCTCGAGCATCTTGACCCGTTCCTGGGTCAACTGGCGCTCCTTGAGCACGCGTTTCAGCCGCAAGAGCAGTTCGGCAAACCGGACCGGCTTGAAGAGGAAATCGCTGGCCCCCTTGCTAATCGCCTCCTCGTAGGAATAATCGGCGCTGTATCCGGTAATCACGATGACGTCGGCATCGTAGTTTTTCCTGATGCGATCGGTCAGCTCCAAGCCGTCCATGCCGGGCAGCGAGATGTCGGTAATGACGACGTCGGCGTCTTTGTCGTTGAGGATATCGAGGGCCTCTTCGGCACTGGCGGCAGCAGTGGCCTCGTAACCCGACATCCCGATAAATTCGTGCATCGTATCGCGAATTCCAGCATCGTCATCCACAATCAGAATGCGGGTGTCTTTCATGAGGGGGTGATTCCTTGAATGCGGCCAGTTGTGAGCGTCAGCAGCTGACGAAGTATGCGGGTTGACAGGGTAAAAAGCGATCTGCTAATAGGGGCATTCCTATTGTTAATAAGTTATTATTTATAGTATGCTCATAGTGAGCGTGTCAACCGGCATTTGGCGTCCCAACTTCCCGCCCTGTTGTTCGCTGTCCGGTCAAAATCGGCCATTTGCGTACCGCCCCAACAATACGAAACAGGTCTGTTGCGCCGCAGGAGGCCGACGAATGGTGTCGGCCGGCGGACGATAAACCGCTATGGTCCTAAGAATGAAACAGATTCGCAATTTCAGCATCATCGCTCATATCGATCATGGTAAATCAACCCTCTCGGACCGGCTGATCCAGGTTACCGATATCATCTCGGACCGCGATTTCAAAGACCAGATTCTGGACAGCATGGACATTGAGCGGGAACGCGGTATCACGATCAAGAGCCAGACGGTGTGCCTGCCCTATCGGGCCGCCGACGGCTGCGACTATCGCCTCAACCTGATCGACACGCCGGGGCATGTCGATTTCTCCTATGAAGTCTCCCGGGCCCTGGCCTCTTGCGAGGGGGCCTTGCTGCTGATCGATGCCAGCCAGGGGGTCGAAGCCCAGACCCTGGCCAATCTCTACCTGGCGCTGGAACATGACCTGGAAATCATCCCCGTGATCAACAAAATCGACCTGCCCTCCGCTGACGTGGAACGGGTGCGGCGCCAGATCGAGGAAGACCTGGGGCTGGACCCGGACGGCGCCATCCTGGCCTCGGCCAAGGAGGGCACCGGCATCGACGACGTGCTCGAAGGCGTGGTGCAGCAACTCCATCCGCCGGAGGGGGATCCCGAAGCGCCGCTCCAGGCGCTGATCTTCGACTCCCACTACGACGCCTACCGCGGCACCATCGTGCATTTCCGCGTGTTTCAGGGCCGCATCGAAACCGGTGACACGATCCAGTTCATGTCCAACGCGGCCACTTACAAGGTGGAAGAAGTCGGTATTTTCCAGATCGTCCGTAAACCGACCAAATCCCTGGCCGCCGGCGAGGTGGGTTATCTGATCGCCGGCATCAAGACCGTCAGCGACACGCGCTGCGGCGACACGATCACCCTTAAAAACCGGCCCTGTGATACGGCCATGCCCGGTTTCAAAGAAGCCAAACCGGTGGTTTTCTCGTCCATCTATCCCGTGGCCTCAGACGGCTATGAAGACCTGGTGGTGGGGCTCGAAAAACTCAAGCTCAACGACGCATCCCTGATCTACGAAAAAGACACCTCGGTGGCCCTGGGCTTCGGCTTTCGCTGCGGTTTTCTGGGGCTGCTGCACCTGGAGGTCGTCCAGGAACGGCTCGAACGGGAATTTGGCCTGTCCCTGATCCTGACGGCACCCTCGGTGCAGTATGAGATCGTGATGAACGACGGCAACACCCAGATCATCGACAATCCAGCGCTCTACCCCGATCCGACCACGATCGCCGAATCCCGCGAGCCGTTTATCAAGGCCGCGATCATCGTCCCCGACCGCTACATGGGGGCCGTCATGAAGCTCTGCCTCGACCGTCGCGGGATCAACAAGAATTACCAATACCTGACCAACAACCGGCTCGAGATGATTTTCGAGATGCCCCTGGCGGAGGTCGTCTACGACTTCTACGACAAGCTCAAATCCGTCACCCAGGGCTATGGTTCCTTCGACTACGAGATCATCGCCTACCAGACCACCGACCTGGTCAAAATGGACATCTTGATCAACGGGGAAAAAGTGGATGCCCTGGCCCAACTCGTCCACCGCGAGCGGGCGGTCGAGCGCGCGCGGGCGGCCTGCAGCAAGCTGCGCGACGAAATTCCGCGTCAGATGTACAAGATCGCCATCCAGGGGGCCATCGGGGGCAACATCATCGCCCGCAAGACCATCTCGCCCTTCCGCAAGGACGTCACCGCCAAGTGCTACGGCGGTGATGTCACCCGCAAACGCAAACTGCTCGAAAAACAGAAGCGGGGCAAGAAGCGCATGAAGATGGTGGGCCAGGTCATGATCCCCCAATCGGCCTTTCTTTCCGTGCTGAAAACCGAAAGCGACTGAGCGCCCAAGATCTCTTCCGGGATTTACGGCGCCCTACCGTTCGGCGACAGGTGCTACACCGGCCGTATCTTCGCGCGGGCTATAAGGTGGGAAGCTCCGCAGACGCGGGTCATCGAGGGGGACCCCCACGGTAAAGTGATAGAGATCCTGCCAGCTTGTGTCCTGGATGCCCAGCAGTTGATGGACCGGGTCGTCGTAATAGCATCCGATACCGGTGCCGCGGTAGCCTCGGGCTTCAGCTTCCAGGTAGAGAACCTGACCGATCAGTCCGGCTTCCCAGAAAAGCTGCCGGTAACGCCAGGGGGCGGCCGACAGGGTGGTTTCGAACGCGGCCAGCATGGCCAGGGAAAATACGCTCGACCCGGCGATCTCCTGGCGGCAGGCCAGATCGGCGGCTGCGGCCCGACAATCGCCTTCCTGCAGCAGGAAGAGCGGTAGGGTCGGGCTGGCCGGCTGCCAGGTGAAGCCCGGATTGAGAGCCGCCCGCAGGGCATCGCGGTGTGCCGGGTGGCGGATGAAGACGTAGATGCCGGGGGCCAGATCCGTAACTTGATGAAGAAACAACACAAGACTTATCCGCGGGGGGCCGAGGCCGATATCGAAGGGCGGGCATTGGGCCATCGGCAGCGTGCGCGCGAGCAGATCGAAAAAAACAGGCCGGTCCATGCGACCGCGATAATCGAAGGCCACGGCACTGCGACGCCGGCGGATGACTTCGGCCGCCTTGATGCCGACCGGTCTTTCAGGCCGGTGCGCTGAAGCGGCAAACCGGCCGGGTTCTTCCGGAGCTTCCGTGGGGCGTGTGGCGGCCTCCACTCGCTGGATGGCCTCCCAATGGCGACGCGCGGGGCTCAACGGGTTGGGTTGACCTTCGATAGGCCCCGTGGCCACGGTGCGGATGAAGTCCGGCGGCAGGGCGGGCAATGGTCGTTGGAGGTCGGCCGACGTCACCAGGCAGAGCAGTTCGGGCGTTTCTTCTTCCAGTGGCGGCCAGGCCGTGCGGTCGAACCCCAGCAGCCGGGAGAGTTGGTTCGCACTGATCCCTGGCAAACAGGTCAGCCGCCAACCCAG
>JASFTA010000253.1:0-4266 GCA_050114115.1 Desulfobacterales bacterium
GCTATCGCAAAAAAGAAACCATCGTTGTGCTGCTGCAGCGCAAAACCCAGCGCTATTTCATCACCATTCGAATGGCCCGGGTCAAAAACGAATAACGTATCGGACGTCAAAGGAGCCTTGAGCAATGAAACGCCAAAAAATTGCCGCCTTGATCAACGCTGAAGAAACGATGGCGAAGGTCATGGTCAAAGGTTGGGTCCGCACCCGCCGCGATGCCAAGTCCTTTTCATTTATCGAGATCAATGACGGCTCCAGTTTGCGCAATATACAAGTAATTGCCGACAGCGCCATGACCGACTACGACCAGGTCCGTAAATTAACCACCGGCTCGGCCATAAGCGTCACCGGGGCTCTAGTGGCCTCCCAGGGCGGAGGGCAGCGCTGGGAAATCCAGGCCGATACGATCAACGTCATCAGCCTGGCGCCGGAGAGCTACCCCCTTCAAAAAAAACGGCATTCCGACGAGTTTCTGCGCTCGATTGCGCATCTGCGCCCGCGCACCAACAAATACGGGGCCACCTTTCGAATTCGCTCCGAGCTGTCCTACGCCGTGCACCAGTTTTTCCGTGAACGCGGTTTTCGCTATATTCACACCCCCATCATCACCGGATCCGACTGCGAGGGCGCCGGCGAGCTTTTTCGCATCACCACCTTGGATATGATGAACATCCCCACCCAGGACGCCCACGTGGACTATACGCAGGATTTCTTCGCCACCGAGGCCAATCTGACGGTTTCGGGTCAGCTTTCCGCCGAGATGTTCGCCCTTTCGCTGGGTGACGTCTACACCTTTGGCCCCACCTTTCGGGCCGAAAACTCGAATACCCGCCGACATGCGGCCGAATTCTGGATGATCGAGCCGGAAATGGCCTTCTGCGATCTGGCGGGCAACATGGACCTGGGTGAGGCCCTCATCAAAGAAACGGTCGGCTTTATCATGGATAACTGCCAGGAGGATCTGAACCTGTTCGCCCGCTTTGTGGACAAAACCCTGATGGCGACCCTCGAAAACATCACCGCCTCGGAATTTGAGCGTTTGCCCTATCGGGAGGCCGTCACCATCCTCGAGCGTGCCAAGAAAAAATTCGAATATCCTGTCTCTTTCGGTACCGATTTGCAGACCGAACACGAACGCTACCTAACGGAAAAGCACTTCAAAAGGCCGGTAATCGTCTACGATTACCCCAAAACCATCAAACCGTTTTACATGCGCATGAATGACGACAACGAAACCGTGGCGGCCATGGATGTGCTCGTGCCGAGCATCGGGGAGTTGATCGGCGGCAGTCAGCGTGAGGAGCGCCTGGAAGTGCTGGAAAACCGCATGGATGAAATGGGGCTACCCAAGGAACCCTACTGGTGGTACCTGGAATCGCGCCGCTACGGCACGGTGGAACACAGCGGTTTCGGCCTGGGTTTCGAGCGTTTGATGATGCTGATCACCGGCATCCGCAACATCCGCGATGTGATTCCGTTTCCAAGGACGCCCGGATCGATCGATTTCTAACGGACGGCTTTGTAAAAGGTCCGATATCAGCGTTACGCTTCAGCCCTCGTCACTGCGGCGTACATAAGTACGCCTCATTCCTTGGGCTTCGCAAGCCTTGATCTCGAACCTTTTACAAAGCCGTCTATCGAGGACTTCTTCAATACATACGACGATAATCAAAAGAACCCTGTCCGTATCAATATAGAAGGTTTTTTTATACTTACGGTTGGTAACTATTCCCGCAGGCAGCGCAGTTTGGCCAGGTCCTCGGCGTAGCCGTAAAGATGCAGGCCCTTGCTCTCCACGATCATCTCCCCGTCTTGGACGCCGATTTCACCGGCCATGTAGTCTTTGAGGTTCTGAATGCCGGCCAGGTTGGCCGGCAGTCCCCCCCATAGATCCCAGGACCGGAAATAAACGAAAAAGTGCAGGGTATCATCCTGGATGCGGGTATCGATGGCGCGCAGGCAGGGCGGGTCCACCAAGGTCACATCGGAGGGGTGGGCCACCTGCAGCACCATCTGGTTGTTGCGCACGCCGAATTCACGGTAGGTGTTGATGATCCACTCGATCTGGTTGAGATAGAGCTGGCCGCCCTCCTCGAAGAGCATCTTGCCGTCCACCGGGCGGCGGTCGATAATTTCGCGATTGTCTTCCTGCCACCAGTCAAGCTTGTCGCCGGTGAGGGGCACCCGGGTCAGACGTTCGCCGTAGGTGTAGGATTCACCGGGTTCCTTGTGGGGCGTCATCAGGTATTCGATGTATGAGCGGTCATAGCCCTCGCCGCCGTAGATATAATCGTGCTCGACCGGGTTGGGGATCCCGCAGGTGGGCGGTATATCGGGAATCAACGGTTGGGTCCCCGGAAACTTGACGTGTCCGGTAAAGAAATCATACTCCAGACGGGTCTGGCCGGCATAGGAGCCGCGGTCTATAGTGAATCGCCGGCCATGATCCAGAATATCATGAACGGCCTGAAACCAGAGATCCGGCAGATCCCGGGCGGTGATGCGATGAATGTTCATTTAAACTCCTATTGATCGTTACCGATACCATCTCGGCCGGCGTCATTAAATATCCAGGAGCGTTACTTCCAGCGCATTGTTCTGGATGAATTCGCGGCGCGGTTCGACTTCCTCGCCCATGAGAATGGTGAAAATTTCATCCGTATCCAGAACGTCTTCGATCTTGACCTGCAACAGGTTGCGGTTTCCGGGATCCATCGTGGTTTCCCACAACTGATCCGGGTTCATTTCCCCGAGCCCCTTGTAGCGCTGAACGGCCAGCCCCTTTTTACCTTCCTCGATCAATGTCTGCAGCAGTATCTTTTTGGATGGCAGCGTCTCAGCCGTTTCGGCCTCTTTGTCCTTGTCCTGAATAAAAAAGGGCTGATCATAGCGCCGGATCTTGTCATGCAGCACCAGGCAACTCTGATAATCTTTGGAGTGGATCAGTTTTCGCCCGATTCTGACCGGCGCAAAGGTTTTGCCGATAATCTCGGCCCCGGCTTCACCCGCACTGATTTCCCTGTGGTAGTCGATCACCGTCAACTCAAACAGTTCCTTTTCGGAATCCCAGCGCGGTGATTCGCATCGAAAGCCCTGATCCTCCACAAAACGGCGCAAGTTCTCGATTTTCTCTTTGTCCTGTAACACGCTGCGATCGGTCACGCCGTAAGCCAGGAGGCTTTCAACCAAATCGGGGTGAATCGATCTTTTGCCCATCCGCTCGAGCGTTTGGAAAAATTCTGACAGATCGCCGATAAACAGGTAGAGATCGTGGCCGTCAAGCCAAGCGCCCTCAGAACCGTAGCCGACTTTTTTCAGATCGCACAGACGCCGGACGATATGATCGTTGAAGGCGGTTTCATCCTTAAGATAGGCCGCCTTCTTGCCCTTGCCCACTTTGAAAAGCGGCGGCTGGGCAATGTAGAGGTAGCCTTTTTCGATCATCTCCTTCATCTGGCGATAGAAAAAGGTCAGCAGCAGGGTGCGGATGTGTGATCCGTCCACATCCGCGTCGGTCATGATGATCACTTTCTTGTAGCGGATCTTCTCGATATCGTATTCATCCGTGCCCGCGCCGGTGCCCAGGGCCGTGAGAATATTTTTAATCTCCTCGCTGCGGATGATCTTATCCAGCCGTGCCTTTTCGACGTTTAATATTTTGCCCTTGAGGGGCAGAATGGCCTGAAATTTACGGTTACGGCCCTGTTTAGCCGATCCGCCGGCGGAATCGCCCTCCACCAAGAAGAGTTCGCGTTCATCGGGATCATTGGATTGACAGTCGGCCAACTTCCCCGGCAGAGTGGCATCCACCAGTGCGCCCCTGCTGCGCGCCAGATCGCGCGCCCGTTTGGCGGCATCCCGGGCCCGCGCGGCCTCAACCCCCTTGGCGATGATCTTTCGCGCCACGGCCGGATTTTCCTCGAAGAAAAAACCCAGCTGTTCGTTGATCAGCGATTCGACCAACCCTTTGACTTCGCTGTTACCCAGCTTGGTTTTGGTCTGTCCTTCGAATTGCGGAGATTTGATTCGAACGCTAATCACGGCGGTCAGGCCTTCGCGCACATCTTCGCCGGAAATCTTGGCCTGCATGGTTTTGGGCAGATTGCCGTTGGCGGCATACTGGTTGATGGTCCGGGTGAGGGCGGCTTTGAATCCGCTCAGGTGAAAGCCCCCTTCCACCGTGTTGATGTTGTTGGCAAACGAAAATAGTTTTTCGGTGAAGGTGTCATTGTATTGGATGGCCACTTCGATCTGGACGTCGCTGCGCGT
>JASFTA010000254.1:0-4259 GCA_050114115.1 Desulfobacterales bacterium
CCCGCAGATCCTGCGGTCGGTTGCCTCGGTTTGCTGTGCTGAACGCCTCATATCCAAAGCTAATTATCCCTATTGGAGCGCGGTTTTGATCCGCTGCATGGCCGTCTTGACCTTTTCAAGGCTGTTGAAGGCGCTGATGCGGATGTGGCCTTCCCCGCAACGACCGAATCCCGGCCCCGGGGTGGTCACCACCCCGGCCTGGGTCAGCAGTCGATCAAAAAAGGCCCAGGCATCCTGGTCGGTCCTGAGCCATATGTAGGGTGAATTCTCCCCTCCCACGAGTTGGAATCCCAATCCGAGCATTTCCTTGCGGATCATCGCGGCATTGTTCAAATAATAATCGATGAGTTCCCTTGTCTGCGCCTGGCCCGCGGGGCTGTAAACGGCCGCGGCGGCACACTGTACCGGGTAGGAAACCCCGTTGAATTTGGTCGTGTGCCGGCGGGTCCACAGGTCGTGCAGCTTTTGCAGGCCACCGCTCGCATCGAAAGCGCGGCAGGACTTGGGCACCACCGTGTAGGCGCAGCGGGCTCCGGTGAATCCGGCGGTTTTGGAAAAACTGCGGAATTCGATGGCGACTTCCCGTGCGCCTTCGATTTCATAAATCGAGCGGGGCAGGCGCTCGTCGCGGATAAAAGCTTCGTAGGCCGCGTCGAACAAAATCAAGGCCTGGTTGTCTTGGGCAAAAGCGATCCATTCTTTCAGACCGGCCGCCGATATCGTGGCGCCCGTGGGGTTGTTGGGAAAGCACAGATAGATCAGATCCACCGGTTCCGATGGAAATGCGGGCAGATAGTCCTGGTCGGCGTGGCATTCCATGTAGTTCAGGCCCTCGTAGCGGCCCTCGCGGAAAATGCCGGTGCGCCCGGCCATCACGTTGGTATCGAGGTAGACGGGGTAAACCGGGTCCGGGATGGCCACCTTGATGTCGGTGGCAAACAATTCCTGGATATTGCCCGTGTCGCATTTGGCGCCGTCGCTGATGAATATTTCGTCACTGCTGATGTCGGCGTTGCGGCTTTGAAAGTCATGGGCGGCGATGGCATCGCGCAAAAAGGGATAACCCTGCTCGGGGCCGTACCCTCTGAAAGTGGCCTCGTCGGCCATGGCTGCGACCCCTTCTTGGAAAGCCTCGATGCATGCCGGGGGCAGGGGACAGGTAACGTCGCCGATTCCCAATTTGATGATCTCCGCCTCGGGATGGGCTTCCTGGTGGGCCGCGACTCTTTTGGCGATTTCGCTGAAAAGATATGAAGATTGAAGTTTGAGATAGTTTTCGTTGATACGGATCATGAATAGCCCTTTCGTTGGAAGGCACTGCCGTTTGGCTTCGCTTGGACGAGGGCGTTCATAACACAGTCCCGTGGGGAGGCTCAAGTTTAAAGCCTGCAGCGCTGCGTAGCGAGATGGTTGAGGGGCGGTGGGCTTCCAAGAGAAGTGTGAAGTGCCTGAAGTTTGAAGTGAGCTGAAGTTGATGAGGCGCATTGCGCCGCCGATTTAAAAAAGACGTGACCGCAGGGAACACCAGAACTTTAGGCACTCCGTATTGGTCGTTCTGCACGTCCGTCGCTTGACACCCGCCACGCTACGTTTGATCTTGGAACATAAACCCCTGATGAAAGGTCTGCGTTAACCATTTGGACGCATGGCAGGGTGATTGACCATGACAGTTTCGCTAATCTTTATCGGTCTGGCGCTTGTGTTCGCCGTGGGGAAAGTCATCTTGGAAAAACGATTGGCGCCCTTGGATGCTGCCGGTGAACACCGCCGTCTCGGTGAACTGGCCTTTACCCTTGATTGCAGCGTCTATGATCTCTTTACCCGGGCCGGCGCCGACTGGAATTTTTCGCAAGCCAAAATCGAGGCAGACTTTCGCGATTATGTCCACAGTGACCGCATTCCGCCCTATCTGCAAGCTTATTTGCAGCAAGAGGGACTTTCCGGCCGACAAACCTACCAGGAACTGATTTATGCCGGCGGCCGCCCGCCCTACCTCTAAAACGAATGATGCCTAAGCCGTAACCTGCGGATTGCATGCGGCTCATGGTCGCGTTTTATCCGGCCGGGTTCGGGGCTCGTCATCGGCGCCGCCGTCCTTGCGCGCTACCGCGTGATTCAGTGTTTATCGTCGGATTGGGCCTCGTCTGGCCAGCGTTCAAAAAAAGAATTCAGCGACGAGGCCGCGCCGGCCACTACATTCAGCGCCTGGAGGTAATACATGGGACCTTGGAGGATATGGATTAGCCTCATTCTTGGGGCGGGACTACTTTCGGCCTCCGTCGTGGCTGCTTCCGACGAGCAACTGGTCGCGCAGATCAAATCCGGCGGCCATGTTCTGATGATCCGCCATGCCTACGCCCCGGGAACCGGTGATCCTGATCATTTTCGGATCGGCGACTGTGCGACCCAGCGCAATCTAAACGACCAGGGACGCGCGCAAGCCAAAGAAATCGGCCAATGGCTGCGTCGCCGGGGCATCGACGCGGCCCGCATTTATTCGAGCCAGTGGTGCCGTTGTCTGGAAACGGCCAAGCTTCTGGATTTAGGCCCAGTCGCCGAACTACCGGCCCTGAATTCCTTTTTCGATCGTCCGCAGGATCGCGAGCCCAATCTGGCAGCCCTACGGGCGTTTCTTGCCACGCAGCCCGTGGAGGGCAAACTGATTTTACTGGTGACGCACTTTGTCACCATTGCGGGTATCACCGGGCAAGGTGTGTCATCCGGTCAGGGGGTGGTTTTAAAGCTCCAGAAAGATGGCGGCATCAAGGTCGTTGGGCCGCTGGCGATTGATTTTTAAGGGCCTGCGGTTGCCAGACGGATTGACGCCCGCGGTCCTTTGGCAGACCATCAAGGGCTGGGATTATCCTGCGGCCTAATCGACCGGAAAATAGTGAAGGGTACTTTACAAGGTTAGGCCGGTGTTGACGAAATAGACAGAAATAGAAAAGGTTTTATCAACTTTATTGACGGTTTATTAATCGGCCGCCAGGCACCGCCAAATGACACTGCGGCCGAATTACGCTTTGCACAAAGCACTATTGCTAAATGCATTTGTGGTCCGCATTGAGAAAAAGAATACGGTGCTTAGCCTTCCCTATCTCGATCGAAGTATGCAGGAAACGTTATCGGGTTATCTCGAGCGTATCGAAGACGCGGCCTGACCTCGAGAGATCGGGCCACCTTTTCCAAATGATGTGCGCGCATGTTGGTTGGAGAAAAGCGCGGCGGCAATCGATCCTTGTGACACTATTGCTGAAGCACCGTCTTGACCCGTTCCCGTACGGCCTGTTCCTGGGGTTCGAGTTTGCGCGCAATGGCCTGGGCTGCTTGGTCAAGCATTTTCAGGGCATCCCGGCGGTCTTTCTTGCGGGCGAGTAGAAGGGGCAGGGCGGAGATGGCCTCGTCCGCATCGGTCTGCACCATGCGGGACTGCTCGCGGACGATCTGCTGTAGGTCTTCAGGCTCCAGATCCTTCATCCGTGGGCTTTGGGCAAAAAGACGGCTAATGACCCGGTAGCCTTCGGGTCGTACCACCTTGTCGGCAAACCCGATCGCCAGGAAGATGCGCACCATGGCATCCGCAAACTCGCCGGTGGCCATGTGCTTGCGCCAGCGCTCCGCATCGCGGCGGCGCTTGTCTTCAAGGAGCCGGTCGTCGCGGGGCGCCACGGAGCCGGAGAGGTCCGAGAGCATTTGCATCCCAGGGCTTTCGTAGAGCGTCTGGAACATCAACTCGCTGGCTGTATCACGAGCTTCCCGGTAGCGGTTCAGCCAGGCGACCGTCACGTCGGAAATGGATTTTTCCCAGACACTTAAGTGGTTATCGGCGGGAACCGGCCGACGGTGGTCGTCACTCTTGATGTATTCGGCCCAGAACTTGAAGGGCATCAGCCAGGGGTTGATATCGGAGAACATATAGCGCTGGGTCCTCAGGGGGTGCAACTGGCGCATGGCCTCGGCAAACCAGTGATTATTCCCCATCCGTATCCAGGGTGACACGAAATGCCGGTAAACGAGATCCGCCGCTTCAGAAATCTGCCGTACGGCCAGAAAAGCCTTTTCGTCCTCGAAACCGTCGTCGAGGGCCAGGATATCGTCCACGTTTTTCTCGACATACCGCACGGAATACTCACCAGGTGAATCCGAGTCCTCCTCGATCTGCATTTCATAGAGACCGGGGGGCAGGTAGTTGAGCATATCGAAACTGGCGATGATCTCTTTGTGCTCCTTGCGGGCGATCTTGGCGGACACGAAAATGC
>JASFTA010000255.1:0-4254 GCA_050114115.1 Desulfobacterales bacterium
CAACATCGTGGAAAAAAAGGATACCAGCTTTTTTATGGTACGCACCGAGGTCCGCAGCCGTCACGCCGACTCGCACCTGGGGCACCTGTTTGACGACGGCCCCCAGCCCACCGGCCTGCGCTACTGCATCAATTCGGCGGCCCTGCGTTTTGTTCCGGCCGCCAAGTTGGAAAAGGAAGGTTATGGCGAGTATCGCCATTTGTTCGAATAGGCGCATACCGTTCCTGGCAGCCGGTAACGGGCGCCGCGCGAATGGAAAAGGAGATTCTGTGATGAAAACCTGGATATTTGCCGCGGCCCTGCTCCTGACCGCCGCCGGCATGGCAACCGACGGCGAGGCAGGGCTTGCGGAAGTCGTCTTCTACGTGCATTGATACGATGTCGGTCGCTCAGCCCTGGAAGGGCTGCCGGGCATCCACAAGGTCACACGCGGCTTTAGGGGATTTCGCGAGATCAATACCGTGACCTACGACGCCACGCGTATTACGGTGGCGGCCATGGTTGCGGCGCTGGAAGAGGCCGGCACCTACGCCGGAACGGCGCAAGGGCCGCCGGAGTAAATCATTGAGCGGACCCTCTCATTCCGCTCGGGCCGCTTGGGCCCGGGCTTTTTTCTCCACGATACAGTATATCCCGCCCTCTTCGAGACCGGGTTTGTAGCACCCGTTGCAAGAGATGCACCGGGCCGGTCGGTGGTCGCCGGCCTGCCAGCGGGCCGGCAGGTCCGGTTCGCGAATCAGGGGGCGGCAAAGGGCGATACCGTCCATCGCGCCCTCGGCCACCGCGCTTTCGGCCACATCATAGGATCGAAATCCACCGACGACGATTACCGGACAGCTGACGGCCGCCTTGATACGGGCAGCTAGATCCAGGTTATAGGCCTCCTTTTCCGGCGCGTTGATTTTCAGGCGGACCGGACTGCGGGCACCGGAAGCCGGGGTGCCCGCCGAGACCTCGATGGCATCGATGCCGGCCGCGTCCAGGGCCCGGGCTGCCGCCAGCGCCTCGTCGATCTCGAGGCCCCCCGCCAGGTGGTCGGATGCGTTGAGCTTGATCAGGACCGGAAATTCCGGCCCCACGGCGGACCGCACGGCCCGGTGGACGTCTTCCAGAAAGCGGCAGCGCTTGTCGATGCTGCCGCCGTAGGCGTCCGACCGGCGATTGGTGAGCGGTGAAAGAAACTGGTTGATCAGATAGCCGTGCGCCCCGTGCAGCTGAACCGCGTCGTATCCCCAGGCTTTGGCCCGGCGGGCGCTTTCCGCAAACGCGGCCACGATCGCGGCGATGTCATCAGCCGTGAGCGCCGCCGGCTTCTCGGGAAACTGGGCCACCTCGACCGTGGAGGGTGCCAGGGGCTGCCGTCCGGCCATTGCGGCGCGGGTCTGACCGCCGGCATGCACCAGCTGGATCGCGATCTTGCCCCCGGCCGCATGCACGGCCGCCGTCAGCTTGGCGTGCGCCTTCGCGAAATCATCCGTGTGAATCCCCATCTTGCCGGGGTGCTGCTTGCCATCCGGCCGCACAAAGGCAAAGCCCGATATGATCAGGCCCACGCCGCCCAGGGCCAACTGCTGATAACAGGCCGCCAGTTTGTCCGTAGGCCGGCCGTCGTCGTCACACATCCATTCCCAGGTGGCCGAGCGCACCAACCGGTTGGTCAAATGCATCCCCCTGATCATCGTCTCTTCGAATAATGCCGCCATTCGGTCTGTCTCCCCTGTTCCCCCACGCCAAGGGGGAGAAGTTAAATGATTCCCGATAACCGTCTTGCTGACCGGGTTTGCCGTCGATGGCCCCCTCAAACCCTCTTAAACCGAGACGCTAGCCAGTCGGTTTCAACCCCCGAAGCCGGCATCCGGCATCGTGATCACCGCATCGTCGAGGTTTTGGATGGCCGCCATTTTACCCAGGGCCACCGGCAGGAGGTTGTGGACAAAATAGTGCGCGGCGTGCACCTGGCCTTCATAGAAGGCGGCCTGGCGGTTGCGTGCGCATTCCCGTTGACGATCCTCGCCCGTCAGGTCAGCGAGGTGGGCTTCGATGCCCGGCCGGGCCGCCACGGCCCGCCAGAGGAGCATCCAGGCCATGATCACGTCGCCCATCACCTCCAGAAAGGGCGTGGCCTGGGCGAACGCTGCCTGAAACGGCGCCCCCATGGCAGCCTGCCCCAGGCGAAGGGCGGTTGCGCCCAGCTGCTCCAGCGCCTCGGTGACCCGCTCCGCCAGGGTGTCAAGTTCTGGGACCGCCCGCGCCCGGTCGATGGTGATCCGCACTTCTTGAATGAAATTCATGAACACTTGGCCCTTTTGGAGCCCCATTTTGCGGCCCAGCAGATCCAGGGCCTGAATGCCGTTGGTGCCCTCGTAGATCGAGGCGATGCGCACATCGCGCAGGAGCTGTTCCACGGGATAGGCGCGGGTATAACCGTAACCGCCATGGATCTGTAAGGCCTGAGAGCAAACCTCGAAGCCCCGGTCCGAGCAGTAGGCCTTGATCACCGGAGTCAACAGGTCCAGGAGACCCTGGTGATAATCCCGTTCGGCTTCATCGGCGGCGCACTTGATGCGATCCATCAGATAGGCGCCGTAGTAGACGAAGCTGCGCATCCCCGCCACGTGAACTTTCATCCACATGAGCGTGCGCCGCACGTCTGGATGCCGGATAATGGCCACCTGGGGCGCATCCGGCTCGAGGGCCCGGGCCAGATCCCGTCCCTGCCGCCGCTGGCGGGCGTGGTCGAGGGCATACTGGTAGGCCGCCGAGGCGCTTGTCATCCCGATGGACCCCACCAGCAGGCGGGCGGCATTCATCATGTGAAACATGACTTTCATGCCCCGGTTGGCCTCGCCCAGGAGCAGGCCCCGGCATTGCCCCCGGCTGCCAAACGCCAGGCTGCAGGTCGGACTTGCATGGATGCCCATTTTCTCCTCGATGCCGGTGCACACCACGTCATTGGGCGCGCCCAGAGAACCGTCGGCCTCGACCCAAATCTTGGGCACGAGGAACAGGGAAAGTCCCCGCGTGCCGGCCGGGGCGCCCTCGATCCGGGCCAGAACCGGATGAATGATATTCTCGGTCAGGTCGTGTTCGCCGTTGGTAATGAAAATTTTGTTGCCGGTGACGGCATAGGTGCCGTCCGGCAATTGTCGGGCCGCAGTGGTAAGCGCCCCCACATCCGAGCCGGCCTCGGATTCGGTCAGGACCATTGTGCCGCCCCATTGCCCTGCATACATCTTGCCCAGAAACAGGCGCCGCTGTTCCGCGGTGCCGAATATCTCGATCATCTCCCCGGCGCCGAAACCGCCCCAGCCGAAAAGCATAAAGGCGGAATTGGCCCCCAACTGGTAATCCGATACAGCCTGGGCCACCAGGCAAGGCAGGCCCTGACCGCCGAATTCGGAGGCGGCCGTCATGGCAATCCATTCCCCCTGCCGGTAAAGCCGGTAGGCACGCTGGAAACAGGCCGGTAATGTGACCTTTCCATCGGCGAATAGGATGCCCTCCCGATCTCCGGCCCCAAGGGTGGGCAGGATTTCCTTGAGGGCCAGGTTGCGGCCTTCGTCGATGATCAGATCAATGGTCGGGCGGTCGAAATCGCTGTAGCGCTCATCCTGGCACAAGGTTTCGACCTCAAACTGCTCGTAGAGCACGAAATCCACGTCACGTCGGTCGGCAATCAACTGGGCCATGGTCGTCTCCCTGGATCTTTAGATTCAACGCCGAAAATCACGGCGATCCTTCAAAATGATAGTTTAGATCAGTTTCACAATAGGTTCGAGGGCAAGGTTTACAGAGCCCCAGAAATCCCAGGTCCACGTCAACTGGCGTTCGGTAGCGGCCAGGGCCATTCGTCGGTCACTGACCGTATTTTCCCAGGATGGCAATGGCGCAGATATTCATATGGGGCAACCCGCCCAGATTGTGGGTCAAACCGAAGCGGGGATTGTCCAACTGCCGCTCGCCGGCCCGGCCGTGGAATTGGAGGTAGATCTC
This sequence comes from Desulfobacterales bacterium, assembly GCA_050114115.1. Classification (GTDB taxonomy): domain Bacteria; phylum Desulfobacterota; class Desulfobacteria; order Desulfobacterales; family UBA5852; genus JABZFP01. The sequence goes on from JASFTA010000255.1 coordinate 3,994, forward strand.
ATAGAGCATGCGCAGGCCGGAGGCCCCGATCGGGTGCCCGAAGCATTTCAGTCCCCCGTCCACCTGGCAGGGCAACGGGCCGTCCCGGTCGTAGAAACCGTCCATGATATCGTGGACAGCGCGGCCGGGTGCGGAAATATGAAGATCCTCCATGGTGACCAGCTCGGTAATCGAGAAGCAGTCGTGCACCTCCATCAGGCTGATCGCCTCCCACGGGTTGGTGATGCCGGCCTCCCGATAAGCCCGGGTGCTGGCTTTGCG
>JASFTA010000256.1:0-4236 GCA_050114115.1 Desulfobacterales bacterium
GCGGTAATGCATACCAGCGGCAAGCCGCTTGCGACGGCCAGACGCTGTCCGAAACGATAGCCATCGGCAATGATCGCCGCCGTGGTTTCGTTCATCAGGTGCGCGTTGATGATCCATCCCTTCATCGCCAAACGGGATGCCGATTCGATGGCGGTCTTGACCTGCAGGCAGCCTTCCACCGTCGCCGTTTGCGGGCGCAAGGGGTTGACGACCTGAAGCATCTGAAAACGCCGGCCGCTGAGCGCATCGGCCAGCGTGCCCAGCACCACGGCGCCCACGTCGTCACCACCGACATCCAGAATCGTCAGCGGGCTGGGGTTGCGCAGCAATCCGGCAATGGCGGGGCTGAGAATGGGAAGATCGGCGTGCAGATAGGCCGCCGGCGGCAGAACCAGATCAACCCCCCGGGATTGCAATTGGTGCCGTGCTTCCCGCGTACGGAAATACGGGTTGACCAGATCGAGATCGGCGACCCGGACATCAACGCCGGCCTGCTTGCGTTCCAATGCCAGGTTGATGGATACTTCGGTTTTACCGCTACCGTAGTCACCGACAATGATAGCGATGCCGTTAAGCTCGACTCCCAATTCACCCTCATCAACGGCGTCGGCCGAGGCGGGGATTGAGATAACCGACACAGCGCTTCGGAACGACGATGGATTTGACGACGTTGTGTGTATTGATTCTGGTCGCTTTTGTCAAGAACCATACAAGGGCGCGCGTCCCCGGATTGTGGTCGTTGGGGCCCTCATCATCGAACCCTGAAACCCCACGGCGGCGGTGTCAACGGAACCGGCTGTTTGAAAATCTAGCCCAGGTTCGCTATGAGAACCAAAGCCCCCCTGCCGTGCGCATCGCCGTCGGCGGGATTACCAACCCTAAGTGGATGAGAGTGAGGTAATCGCATGCCCGCCGTTTTATCCGGACTGGAAGCGCTTCTGGACGATCCCCACCCCTGGATACGAGGCCAACGCCTGGGGCTCCTGTGCAACCCGGCGTCCATCGACCGGCACTACGTGCACGCCCGGGACCGCATCACCCAGCGATTCCCTGGACAGCTCAAAGCCCTGTATTCGCCGCAGCACGGCTTTTTTGCCGAAAAACAGGACAACATGGTGGAATCCGATCACCTGAAGGACGCCGTCTCGGGGCTGCCGGTATACAGCCTCTACGGTGAAACCCGTATCCCCACCGCCGAAATGCTGGCGCCGATCGACCTTTTGCTGGTGGATCTGCAGGATGTGGGCACGCGGGTCTACACCTTCATCTACACCATGTCCTACTGCCTGGAGGCGGCCCGGAACTGCGGCCTGAAGGTCCTGATCCTGGACCGTCCCAACCCGATCAACGGCCGTCAGATCGAAGGCAATCTGCTCGAGCCCGCATGGGCCTCGTTTGTCGGCCGCTATGCCCTGCCCATGCGCCATGGCCTGACCATTGGGGAATCAGCCCGCCTGTTCAACGACCATTACGGCATCGGCGCCCAACTCGATGTCGTGGCCATGCAAGGGTGGCGGCGGGACATGTGGTTTCGCGACACCGGCCTTCCCTGGGTGGCGCCTTCGCCCAACATGCCAACACCCGAAACGGCGGCCGTCTACCCGGGCCAGGTGATCTGGGAGGGCACCAGCATCTCCGAGGGTCGCGGTACGACCCTGCCCTTCGAGGTCTGCGGAGCCCCGGACCTGAACATCGAAACGATCGGCGCGCGCCTGACGGCGGAAAAAATGCCCGGTGTCGTCTTGCGGCCCTGCTTGTTCGAGCCGACCTCCGGTAAACATGCCCAACGTCCCTGCCGGGGTTATCAACTTCACATCACCGATCGCGATAAATACAAGCCCTATCTGACCTCGCTGAAACTGCTGCAGACGATTCTCCGCCACCCACCGGAAAGCTGGGCATGGAAACCGCCGCCATATGAATACGAATTTGAAAAGCGGCCCATCGACCTGATTCTGGGGGATGCCGATATCCGCCGGCGGATCGAAAATCTCGAGGACCTGACAGCCCTCGAACGTCAATGGCAGGAAGCGCTAGCGGTTTACTGGGAGACCGCCCGTCCCAGCCTGATCTATGATTAAGACTGAATCCCGGTATGTTGAAAGCTCGATCAGGACTGGTTGGCCGGCGGTGGAAAAACATCATGTGCGCAGGCCCGACAAGGCCAAAGCCAACGGGGGCGCACAGCTAATGGACCACCCATGCACGATTTGAGAGGGATTTTAACGACATTGGGACGGCGTTCTGATCGGAAAATCGGGGTGTCCGGGCGGGAAGGGAAACGTCACGATCAAAGACGACAAGGCCCTGTATGCCTTGGATGCAGGGCCTTGCCGTAACAATGAAGAAAACTAAGCTTTTTTCAGGCTTTCGATTTCATTCTTGAGATCGTCGATCTCCTGTTTGTACTTCTCGACATCATCGTCGGCGCCGACCGGAGCGCCGATAGCGTCGTCTTTTTTCCAGGTATCCTTCAATTCGTCAAATCCCAGGTAAATCGCCAAGCCCCCTCCGAGAAGGAGCATCAGGGGAATGGCACCGGCCAGAAGCGTCATGAAAGGTGACCACCACACCACCAGCCCGATCAGACCCAGAACGGCGGCTGCCGCCCCACCGACTAAAGTTTTCATGTGAAATCGTCCTCCTTGTGATAAGTTTACAGAACTCGATTTTGTTTGGGATGATTACCCTTTGCTCAAAATAGTCGCGATCATCGGGGCACCATGGCCCCGGTACATTAATCTGACACGGGATTTACGCCGACAATTCGATAGGCCCGCATAAGCGCGGACTGATGTTAGAAAATCAATCCGTTGTTGGCAAGTATTAAATTTGTGCTCCGCATAACATATCCACTTTTTTTTCTCAAGATTATTTTTACCCAAACCGCCGCAAGAAGGGCGCTGGCGGGTGCTGGACGCTCGGACCCGCGGCGGCATCCCCACTCGTACCGGACGACCGGCACCCGTTCCCCGCCCGGCGCGCGAACCCGATCGGCCTGCTGTTGGCAGGCCCGGATAGTGTTTGCATCATCCCCATCATTTTGGTAGCTTGACTTTTCATTCAGACGCCGGCCGGCGGCCATCCCGAAAGCCCGGCCGCCCGTCCCACGCCCCACAGGATCAGGCATGCTCATGTTCCGCAGCCCCAAATGGAAGCGCATCACAACCCAGGTCGACCGCCTGATGCAGTGCCTGCTCAAGGGAACCTATCAGCATTACGCCTGTTTTCTGCCAACCAACCCCGGACGGCTGATCTCGCACCTGCAAAGGCTTTTCTACCGCGGTATTACCCTGGCGCCCAGTCAAGCCGCCGTGCTCAATACCCTGCCGCGCAATGCCATTCTGGTCGTTGTCACCAAACGCAAAAGCCTTTTCCAATGGCTTTTCTATCATACCCGTTACCGCACCAAGCAGATGCCGGTCCCCACCGTGGCGTTTGATTACAGTGTCTACCTATATCAACCCGTATCGCGCATCTTCCGCATGCTTCTGGCACGGCTGACCTATTTCAGCCGCCATTTCCGTTTTCCCGATCCCTACGCGGCCGGCTATTACGACAATATGCTCGCACGCGGGGAGACCTTTTTCTTATCCCTGGTGGAGCCCGGCGGGTTCTACCGCCGCTTCGTGAAAGAAAAGCCCGACCCCATCCGGTTTTTACTGGATTTCCAGGCGACAACGGATCGCCCGGTCTTCCTGGTCCCCCATCTGATGATTTTCCAGAAAGATCCCGAAAAGGCCACGCCATCGCTCTGGAACCATCTATTCGGCCACGAAAAGACCCTCGGGTTTGTGCGGCGAATAAGCACCCTTATCAAAAAGCCGGGCCGGGCCTTTGTGGAACTCAGCACCCCCGTGGATCTGCAAACCTTCATCCAGCATCCCGGAATTCGCGGCCGCCGCCCGGCCCACCAGGCCCTGCTGCTGCGGCGCAACCTTCTGCTGCAGCTCAACCGCCATCGCCAGAGTATTTTAGGGCCGGTCTTGAAAAGCCGCCTCGAACTCAAGGAGGCGGTTCTGACCGGATCCCATCTGCAGACCTTCATTCGTGATCGGGCAACGCACGAGAATCTGCCCATCACCAAACTGCACAAAAAGGCGGAGGCCCACTTCGAAGAAATCGCAGCGGACTATCGCATCGGTATGATTAAAATCTGCGAGAAATTGCTGACCTGGATCATCAATGCGATGTTCGACGGGTTCATCGTCGACCATGAAGACCTCAATCGGCTGA
>JASFTA010000257.1:0-4231 GCA_050114115.1 Desulfobacterales bacterium
GGTAACTCGGCATTCTCCCCTAGGTCCGTGGCGATCGCCCCTGAGAGACCCGTGGCTTTCCGTCCCCATCTCACGATGGGTTTGGCTTTATCTATATGTTGAGCCTTTCTATAGTGTGCAAGATTTATGCTAAAGTAGATATTTTAAAATGCCATTTAATTTCAAAAGATTAGGATTTTATCTTTACTAGACGTTGAACTTATTGAGAAAAAATTTTCTTTGAACGTAAAAAATAGTGAGAATTATATTTCACAAATTGCAGATTGAGACAATCCATAATTTTCGGATCGATAACCATTATTAAGTCTGCTGTAGGCATACGCTTCCGCCATTTGCTGATCTTCGGATCTGGCGACCTGGCGCATGGGCCAATAGCGATTTAAGCATATTGTTTGGGGTCGATGCCGAATTTTTTGAGCCGGTATTGGAAGGTCGAGCGCGGCAGGCCGACGAGCTGGGCCGCCCCTTCGACACCCCCCACCCTCCCTTTGGCATGCTGAAGTGCCCTGACGATATGTCGCCGCTCGACGGCTTGCAGAGACTCGACCTTTTTGGGCCGGTAGGCCGATGGATCCTCGGATAGCTCGATCAGCTTGTCGATCTCGTCGGGCGTGATCGTCTTGCCGGGCCTTTGTATCAGCATCCGTTTGACGAAGTTTTTGAGCTCTCTCACATTGCCGGGCCAACCGTAAGTCTCGAGTCGATCGAGGGCGGTCTCGCTATAGAGAGGCTCCTCACGGTGGGTCCGCCGGGCTTCGGCCTGGGTCAAACGAAGAACAAGCAGGCGGATATCCTCGATGCGCTCCCTCAGGGGCGGCACAGGGATGTGGATGATGTTGAGCCGGTAGTAAAGATCCTGGCGAAACTGATTCTTGCGGACGCTTTCCAAAAGGTTGCGGTTGGTGGCGGCGATGACCCGCGCGTCGATGGAAATCGAACGGCTGTCGCCAACCCGCTCGAGGCGGCGGTCCTGGAGAACGTGGAGCAGTTTGGCCTGCAACGCGATGGGCAGATCCCCGACCTCGTCCAGAAAGATGGTGCCGCCGTTGGCCAGCTCGAAACGCCCCAGCCGCTGATGGTCCGCGCCGGTAAAAGCCCCTTTGGCGTGGCCGAAGAGCTCGCTTTCGAAGAGCGACGAGGCCAGGGCGGGACAGTTGGTCTTGACGAAGAGACGATCCCCGCGTGGACTCAACGTGTGAATGCGGCGCGCCAGGTAGTCCTTGCCCGTTCCGGTCTCGCCGGTGATGAGGACGGTTTCGTCCGTTTCGGCGGCGCTCGCAACCATTTCCATGATGCGTGCCATCTGAGGGGAGGCAAAAAAGAAATCCGCCTGCTGATATTCCTCGCTGCACTCCATTAAAAACCGTTTTTCCATCTCAAGATTGGCGTTGGACTGTTTCAGCTCGGTGTAGGCCAGCATGTTCTCCACCGCGATGGCCACTTGCTGCGAGACCGCCTTGAGCACTTCGGTCAGTTCGCTCATGGCCTTCGGCGCCTTCTGGAAGGATAGATGGATCGAACCGAGGACCCGGTCGCGAATGATCAGCGGAAAGGCCATGGAGGCGTTGAGTCCGGCCCGGACCAAGGCTCCCACCGATGACAGGTCTCTGTAGCGGCGCAAGTCGTCGAAAACCACGGGTTGCCCGGATTGGATCACCATGCGCGCGATGGCGCCGTTGGCGAGAGGACGGGTTTCACGGTCAAGGTTACCGTCGGGTTGAATGCCGTCGGCGGCGGCAAAATACGATATGGAGTCCGAATCAGCGTCGTAAAGGATGATGCACATGCGATCGTAGGCGAAATGCCTGCGCAGCTCTCTTGCCAAGGCCCGAAAAAGATCTTCCCGCGTGGTACGGGAGACGATCGCATTGTTGATTTCCAGAAGCATCTTATAGCGGATTTCAGTGCTCCAGCGCATGGACCGCCTCCTGATGGATGTCGCCTGTTCCCCCTCCCGGGCAATCGAAAGCGCGTCCCTGTCTGCGGTGGATTGCCGGCTCAGGGACGGGGCCTGGCGATAAATTGCACACAATGAAACGACTACCACATATCAGCCAGAATGTAAGCCCATTATTGGGCACATAGCCCAATAATGGACACCATAATTCGGCACCTACAACCCACAAAAATTGGAAATCGTATTGATATCAATTTGTTAAAATTGGTTTCGAAAATGGCAGGTCTCTTGCACACAATGTGAAGGGGGGGGTCTACCGATGGATATCGAGCTGAAATACGGTGACAGTCACAAAACTATTCATATTCCGAACAAGGCCGACGTCACCGTTCTTGAACCCAGTGCCCTGCCGTCGGTGACCTCCATCGCCGAGGCGATTAAAAGCGCGCTTGCATCGCCGGTGGCCGGACCGCCCTTCGATGAGCATCTACGGCGTCTGAAGCCCTCCTCGGTGGCCCTTGCCGTGCCGGATGAAACCCGCCCCACACCTCTCAAACAGATTCTACCGCCGCTTTTGGAAGCGCTGTTCGTCAATTTGCCCGACCTCGCCCCGGATGCCGTCACCATTCTGATCGGCGGCGGGCTCCACCCGCCACTGGACCCTGCGGCGGCAGCGCTATTGATCCCAGCGGAGATTTCCCGCGGCTGCCGTGTTTTCGCCCATGACGCCATTCACAGCGAGTTGGTCGATTTTGGCCGGACCTCCCGGGGCACACCGTTGCGCGTCAATGCCCGCTTCAGCCGACCGGATTACAAGATCGTGGTCGGCCAAATCGACCCCCATCAATTCGTGGGATTCACCGGGGGCGCCAAGGGAGCTGTGATTGGATGCGGGGGGGCGGAGACCATCGAGCACAATCACAGTCTCATGTTCGACGACAATGCCCAGGTCGGAAGACTTCACGGCAACCCGGTGCGCGAGGATCTCAACGAAGCAGGTCTCATGGCCGGCATCGACCTGGCCCTCAACTGCGTTCTGGACCCCAACAAGCAGGTCGTGCAGATGCTCGCCGGCCCCCCCTTGGAAGTACTGGAGTCCGGCGCCAACACCTGCGCTCGGCTTTACGGGGTGGCCATCGACGACAAATTCGACATTGTCGTGGCTTCCTGCGGGGGGCACCCCAAAGACATCTGCCTCTACCAGGCCCAGAAGGGACTCAATCTCGCCTCGCAGGCGCTCAAGGGTGGCGGCCATATTCTGCTACTGGCCGCATCACCTCAGGGTGTGGGCGACGATATCTACTTCGACTACGTCTCCCAGTTCACAACCCCCGAAGAGGTGCTCAACGATTTTCGCAAAATCGGATTCAAGATGGGGGCTCACAAAGCCTACCTCTTCGGCCGCACGCTGGCCCGCTACAACGTGGCGATCTCTTCGGATCTGGATCCCGGCATCCTGAAAAAGTGCCACCTGCGGGCGGCCGACCCGTCTAAAATCGTTTCCGAATGGGTCAACGCCTTCGACGATCGCCCCCGGGTCGGTGTCATACCCAACGCCAACACCACCTATTTCTACACGTCTAACCCGAAGCATTCGCGAAGGGCAAAACCGAAAATTTAACGAGGGTTTCACGACAACATTTCAACGGAAGGAGTAGTTACCATGATCCAATTCCTCGTTCACGAAAAAGCCGACAATGTCGGCGTCGCCACGGTAGAAATTCCAGCCGGCGAGACGGCCAAGGGGCTTTACATGGACACCCAGGAGCCCATCGAAATGAAGACGCTGCATGACATTCCGCTGGGACACAAGATCGCGCTGAAAGATTTCGCGGTGGATGAATCCGTCATCAAGTACGGCCACGACATCGGCCGCATCGTCGCTGCGATCAAAACCGGCGAACACGTTCACGTCCACAATCTCAAGACCAGGAGGTGGTAATCATGGCCAATCCCAAAATCATGGCCTACCGTCGCGAAAACGGCCGGGTGGGCATCCGCAATCACGTGGTGATCCTGCCGCTCGACGATCTCAGCAACTCGGCCTGTGAAAAAGTCGCTTTCAACACCAAGGGTTGCAAGGCCATTCCGCACGCCTACGGGCGCCTGCAGTTTGGCGAAGACCTGGAACTCTTCTTCCGCACCATGATCGGCACCGGCGCCAACCCCAACGTGGCCGCCGTGGTGGTTATCGGTATCGAGCCCCAGTGGACCAATACAATCGTGGAGGGCATCGCCAAGACCGGCAAACCCGTGACAGGCTTCAGCATCGAGCGGCACGGTGAAATCAAGACGGTGGAGATGGCCAGTTGGAAAGCCAAGGAGTACATGCAC
>JASFTA010000258.1:0-4223 GCA_050114115.1 Desulfobacterales bacterium
TCTTGACAATCGGAACACCCAGGATTAAGCACGTAATCGCAAATACAATATAAGCATAGACCTTAGGACACCGCCATGTCTGAGAACGTCACCCGTCAAAAGCAGGAAAAAAAAGTCAAGGCATTCGATCAATCGAATTGCAACCGCCAACTGACCGAAGAAAACCTGCAGCTATTTAAAAAAGTCGTTGAAAGTGCAACGGACGCAATTGGGATATCAACACCCGAAGGGCGCCATTGGTACCAGAACGCCGCCTTTGATGCCCTGTTTGGGGATATTGGCGAAGACCCTCCGGCGACACTTTACTGTGATGAAAATGTGGGCTCGGAAGTGTTTGAAACGATCATGGCTGGAGGAGAATGGAGCGGCGAGGTTCAGATGCATGCCGCCGATGGAAGGATATTGGACATCCTTTTGCGTGCCTACGCCTTCACGAACGAGACCGGGCGGGTTCTGGGCTTGGTGGGGGTGCACACGGATATTACCGCCAGCAAGCGCTCCCAGGAGTTATTCAAACTGGTGGCCCAATCCACTAACGATGTCTTCTACGAATGGAACGTTCAGACGGACTCTTTGCAATGGTTTTCAGACATCTCGACAGAATTGGGTTATGCCCCCGGAGAGGTGCCACCGACGATCAATGGCTGGATCGAACTCATCCACCCCGACGACCGCCTCCAATTAACAGACGCTGTGATGGAGCACCGCACCGCCACTCATGATATCAACTACCTCTATCGCGTCAAGCACAAGAATGGCACATGGCGATATTGGCGCGACCACGCCACACCGGTTTTAGACAACCATGACCGCCCCGTGCGTTGGGTCGGCGGCATCTCAGACATCACCGCGCGCAAAAAGGCGGAGGAAGCGCTTGCCAATAAAGCAACCTTGGGAAAAATCATTTCGGAAGCCTCACGGCGTTTTCTGACATTAACCGAGCTGGACAAGTCCATCAATGCATGCCTGGCTGATATTGGGCGTTTCTGTGCAGCCGGACGGGCCTACCTCTTCCAGTTTACGCCAGATGGCACCACGATGAACAACACGCACGAATGGTGCGCACCAAATGTCAAACCTGAAATCCAGAATCTTCAGGGACTACCCCTGGAAATGTTTCCCTGGTGGATGAAGTTATTGGAGGCGGGGGAGAACATTCATGTGAAAAACGTTGCCGAGCTTGCACCGGAAGCCAGGGCGGAGAAAGAAATCCTTGCGGCTCAGAACATCAAGTCGGTCCTCGTCGTTCCATTTTTGGTGGATAATAGACTGGCCGGCTTTCTGGGTTTCGACAATGTGGCTTCCGCCCGAACCTGGGGTGCGAAAGAACTTATCCCCTTGCGCACGCTCTCCGAGATAATTGGCGCGGCCGTTACGCGCAAACGGGCCGTGGAGGCGCTGCGCCAAAGCGAAGCCCAGTTCCGTGATCTGGCGGATATGTTGCCACAGATCGTTTTCGAGACAGATGTTAAGGGGAATCTGACCTTCGCTAACCAAAATGCGTTCGATACCTTTGGTTACACAAAGGAAGAATTTACATCCGGTCTGAATGCAACCCAGATGATTGCGCCGAAGGATCGCGATCGGGCGGCTGAGCGGATACGCCAAATTCTGGCAGGCGCGAGCCACCTCACCGGCTCCGAGTATAGTGCCAGAAAGGAAGACGGTACCGAATTTCCCGTAATCACATATTCGACGGTGATTATCAGGGAGGGATGCCCCACCGGTCTCAGGGGTATCATGATCGATATCACCGATCGCAAGCGCGCCGAGCAAGCACTTAGGGAATCCGAAGGAAAATTCTCGCAAGCCTTCCAACTAAGCCCGGACACGGTCATCATCACCCGGATGAAAGATGGGACGATACTTGATGTCAACGAGAGTTTCACCAATATGACCGGATATCCGCGAGATGAGGCCATTGGCCGTTCCGCCGTTGCGGATCTCCACCTGTGGGCAAACCCGGAATCGCGCGCGCGCTATCTCGAGGCACTTTCAGGCGCTGGGGCCGTTCGCGATATGGAGCTGTGGTTCCGCATCAAAAATGGCGAACTGCGACTGGGTTCCTTGTGCGGGGCCGTGCTTGAGATCGGCGGCGAGCAATGCATTCTGGGTACCATCCGGGACATTACCGAAGAACGCCGGGCGGCCGAACAGCTGGCCGCCGAGAAGGAGCGCCTGGCCGTTACCTTGCGCAGTATCGGAGACGCCGTGATCACGACGGACAGCGACGGCCGGATTTTCCTCATGAATCCCATTGCCGAAGATCTCACCGGCTGGAACGAGGCCGATGCGGTGGGCCGCCCCCTGATGGAGGTCTTCCAGATTGTCGACGAGCGAACCCGCCAGCCTTGTGCCAACCCGGTGGAGAAGGTGATTGCGACCGGCCAGATCGTGGGGCTGGCCAATCACACCTTGCTGATCGCCAAAGACGGGCGTGAATTCTACATCGCCGACAGCGGTGCCCCCATCCTTGGCATCCAGGGCGATATCCTCGGCGTTGTGCTGGTGTTTCGGGATACGACCGAACGGCAGCGCATGGAAAAAGAGCTGCTCAAAATGGAAAAACTGCAGTCTCTGGGGGTGCTGGCCGGCGGGATTGCGCATGACTTCAATAATTTTCTGGCCGGCATCATCGGTAATCTCTCCCTCGCCCGACTGGATGTGCAGACCGGTCATCCGGTGGGCCGGGCACTGGGCGAGATGGAGAAAGCGGCTTTACGAGCCAAGGACCTGACCCAGCAGTTGCTCACCTTCTCGAAGGGCGGTGCGCCTGTCAAACAGATCACCCGCATTGACCACCTGGTGCGTGAGTCCTCGCAATTCGCCCTGCATGGCTCCAACGTGCGCTGCGAATTTGAGATTGACGACAAAATGCAGCCTGCCGACGTCGATGAGGGCCAGATCGCCCAGGTGATTCACAACCTCGTGATCAATGCCGATCAAGCCATGCCGGATGGCGGGGTGGTTACCATTCGGGGCATGAATGTCTCCCTTGCGCCTGGCAATCCGTACGCCCTTGAACCGGGCGAATACGTCCAATTGTCCATTCGAGATCACGGGGCGGGCATCAAAAAAACGTATCTGAAAAAGGTATTCGACCCGTATTTTACCACCAAGCAAAAGGGCAGTGGGCTGGGTCTCGCGGTGGCCTACAGCATCATTGCCCGGCACGACGGGCAGTTGACCGTGGACTCGACGCTGGGGGAGGGCACCACCTTTACCCTGCTGCTACCCGCTTCTCAGCAGCGGCAGAAAGATGACACGCATGCGCCTGACGGATTGATTGTGGGCAGCGGCCGCATACTGGTCATGGATGACGAGGATTTCATTCGGAAACTGGTCTCAGAAATGCTGCAAAAAATGGGCTACGAGGTCGCGCTTGCCGAAGATGGTCAGCAAGCCCTGGCGCTATACCGGCAAGCCCTCGATGCCGGCAAGCCCTTCGATGCCGTCATTCTGGATTTGACCGTGCCCGGGGGAATGGGGGGCAAGGAAACCATGCGCCAGCTGGCCGCCGTGGATCCGCACGTGTGTGCCGTTGTGTCCAGCGGGTATTCCAATGATCCGGTTATGGCCAACTATAGCGACTACGGGTTTAATGCCGCGGTCAAAAAACCCTATCGCGTGCAGGAGATGAGCCGGATCCTTCATAACGTTATCAAAAACGGATTGGTCTGACCCCCTGCTTGGCCTTGGACTTATCAATGGGGGTATTGCAAGGTGAGAACCCGCAAGAACCTACATGGCAGGAAGAGGGCGTAAGTGCTTGATATAATCGGTCGGGGCGGAGGGCTTGCCAGCCTCAGGATGGCTTGCCCGCCTCGGGCGGGGATGTAATCCCGATATCCAGTTCCCCAACTGCCATGGCGTTTTAAAAATCCCCATAATAGCGTTACGCTTCAGCCTTCATCACGGCGGCGTAGGGCAAATCCGCCGCCTTCTCCAGGATTCGAAAGCCGTATCTTGAAACTTTTTCAAAGCCATCCTTATTGTGCTGGCCCCTGAGCTGGGGCGTAGCATCTACCAAATCGTCTATCCGGGTGCCCCCCTCAAGTTTCAACCCACAATAACCATCACTAAATTTGGTCGGGTTTGCCAAGTGCCGTGATTCAGGTGGCGATAGAGGTAATTGGGTTTACGAAAATGCCTTAATGAACACTTTCTCTCGGTATGCATCTATCGAGCAATAATGGCATGATAAACGACAGGGGGTAGCGACA
>JASFTA010000259.1:0-4219 GCA_050114115.1 Desulfobacterales bacterium
GTCATTCAATCGTTAACACCACGCTAGGGCGATCCACGCAAAAGAAGCAAGCAATGTGCCATGTTCCCGCGGATTGTGCAATACACGCCACCCGAAAGTTGCTTACCTTAGAAAAACAGGTCATCGATGGGGATGGGGCCTGGCCGATGGTGCGGGCCGCCATTAAATCTGGCGATGGCCGACGGATTCTTTTACAAAAATGTCGCCAACTCGGCAGCCGTCTGACAAAATTGTTGGAATTGCGGTTAGATGCTTTAAACCGCAAAGATTTGCGGATCGTATGGCTGTGCAGCGTCAAGGAACTTTGCCACGAAGCAGGAGGTCTCAGGCAGCCCTCGGCGAGGTGATTGCGTACCTGAACCGGCAAGCTTGGTCAATTCGAAGCGGCCTTCGTGCGACCGTCGGCGCGCATTCGCCAGCCCGACAGCAGGAACCAGACCACGGCCATCGCCTGCAACCCCAGCATTAGCCCGAAGCCGGCCTGATAGCCGACGACCGCATACCCCGTGCGGGTACTCGGCCAGATATCGATTACCGCACCGATGCCCCACTGGGCCGTAAAGGCCACGATGAACACCAGGAGATTGAGCCCGGTGTTCACCCGTCCGGCCAACCGCGAGGCGAATCGTTGGGATAAATCAGCATAGCACAGAATGCCGCTGGTGCCGAAAAAGCCAAACAGCATCCAGACCAGGCGTGCATTTGACACCCGGCCGCTGACGATCCAGACCTGAACCAGCATGAACACGAGCATCCCCAGGGCTGCCACCGCCAACGGACTCCAGCCGGCACGGCTGAGGCGGTTGGCCACGATCCCCAGAAGGAGGTAGCCGGCCGTCATGGCGACCGCCACCAGCAGAAGCACCTGGGCAATTTCAGCGCGATCGTACCCGGCCGCATCGCGGAGCCAGGGGCCGGACCATAATCCCTGGATCGCCAGATAGGCCGCCTGGGACAGGGTGGCCCAGGGGGCGATACGCCAGAAAACCGGGCTGGTAAAAACCTCCTTGATCCCCGCCATTTGTTCGTGCAGCGAATCCGGAGACTTGTTCTCTTGCTTGTCCGGCACCACCAGAAAAACAATCAGGGCGACCACCAGGGTCACCAGGGCCAGGATCACGAAAACCGCCCGCCAGCCCATGAGCCCCAGCAGGAATTCCACCGGTGCGGTGGCCGACAGGGCACCCAGTCCGCCGGAGGTCATCTGGATGCCGTTGATCAACGGCAGTTGCGGGGCCGGAAACCACATGGCAAAAGCCTTGAAAGCCGCCATCAGACAGGCCGACACGCCGAATCCGATGAACGCGCGGCCCACGACCAATCCGGTCAGGGTCTCGCTGCGCGAAAAAACAAAAGCGCCGGTGGCGGCAAATAGAAGCAGCAGCGCTTCGATCCGGCGGGAGCCAAAGCGGTCCAGCAAAACCCCCAGGGGCAACTGGGAGGAAGCAAACGCGATAAAATAGGCCGCCGTCAGCAGCCCCAAGCCCGAAGGGTCCACCCCGATATCGGCTGCCAGGTTGGGCGCAATCACGGCGTTGACCGTGCGGTAGAGGTAGGAGAGAAAATAGCCCAGCGCAAAGGGCAGAAAAATACGGATGGTCAGGATCGGAGACAATTTCATCTCGGATTGGCCGGCGGGGTGGACTGACCCAGCGGAACATAGAGCCCCTGCCCCATGTAGACCCCCAGGCCCATGAAGCGGCCGGACGGGTCATAAAATTCGGCCACATCGCCATGGGTTCGCAAAGGATCTTGGTATTCCGGTCGGCAGGTGGTCAGAATATTGTAATAGATCCTTACACGGTGCTCCACCGGGCCGCGCGGCGTCTGCGAAGTGATCGTTTTGATCTCGCTTTCCCAGAGGTAGAATTTGGGATAGACGACACAATCCGGCCAGAGGTCGTCGCATAATGCGAACAGCGGCGCCAGGGGTACGCATTGACCGTCCAGGGTCGGCAGACAATCCCAGGCCGGCGCCTGTTCGAGGCGGGCTTGGGCGACCCGCAGACAGTCCTCCGGAGGCTCGGCATCCAAGGCCGCCGCCCCGGCGCAACCGGCGATGCCCGCCATGGCCACAACGATAACGATTCCCCAGGTCCCCATTTTCGATTTGTGCTGTGATCTCAAAACCAACCTCCCGATGCCGGCGGCAATCGTTACCCTAAGGTGTTCATTCCGTAGGACCGATGCCCGACCGCGCTTTTCACTTGACCGGGCAACAAGTTGCCGCTATTGAGAAGCGCATATAAGCAGTAACCATTCCTGATAGCCATACCCTTCAGATCAACCCCGCAGCGAGAGGTGCTACCATGAAAATAAAGGACCACAATCCTCCCCCAAGGTCCCCTTACCCCGACGGGGTCGAGCGACTGAGCCGCCGGGTCTTCCTCAAACGCAATGCCGGGTTGGCCCTGTGGACGGCCGCCATGTGCTACGGCATCCGCCTGCCGCGCCCGGCGGGCGCCGCCGAGATTCCCGATATCGCCGTGGTACGTGGCCAGCGGGAGGCGGCCACCCGGGCGGCCGTCGATCTGCTGGGCGGCATGGCGCGCTTTGTCCAGCCCGGGCAAAGGGTCATTGTCAAGCCCAATATGAGTTTTGCGGGTGGTCCGGAAGATGCCACCGACACCCATCCGGATGTCGTACGCGAAATCGTGACCATGTGCAAGGAAGCCGGAGCCAAGCGCATCCGCGTCCTGGATCATCCCCTTCGCCGCGGGGAGCGCTGCATCGAGGGCATCCGCGAAGCCTGCGAGGTTCATGGCGACAACATCGTCCAGGCCGTCTCCAACAAACGTTTTTATCAGCCGGCCAAAATCGATCAGGGCCGCCAGATGAAGACCACCGATGTCATCTGGGAGGTGCTCGAAGCCGACGTCCTGATCGCGGCCCCGGTGGCCAAATCCCATTCGAGTGCCGGTGTCAGCCTCTCCATGAAGGGCATGATGGGCCTTATCTGGAACCGGGGCATCATGCACAGTCGCTACGACCTGCATGAATCGATCGTCGATCTGGCCAGCCTGCTGAAGCCCGACCTGGTGGTGGTGGACGCCTCCCGGGTGCTGAGCACCAACGGACCCGGCGGTCCCGGACGCGTGCTCAAACCCGAAACGATCATCGCCTCGGACGACATGGTGGCCGCCGATGCCCAGGCCGTGGCCATGTTCGAATGGTACGGCCGCAAATTGAGCCCCCGCAACGTCAAGCACATCCGTATCGCCCACGAACGCGGACTGGGCCGCATGGATCTGGACAACCTGAAAGTGAAGCAAATCCAAGTCGGATGACGCTTCAGCGCACGGTCCAGATCACCTGCCTGACCCTTTTTCTGGGGCTGCTGATCAGCGCCGCCTTCCGCTTCGTCGGATGGCTGCCCCATGACTTGTTTCTCCGGCTGGATCCGGCGGCAGCCTTGCTGACCGGCCTGTCGGCCCGGATCTGGCTGGGCGGCTTTGCGGCCGCCCTCGCCGTTCTGGTCGCCACCGTGGTTCTGGGCCGCTTTTTCTGCGGCTACCTCTGCCCCCTGGGTACCACCATCGATGGTGTCGATGCCTGCATCCACAAACCCGGGTCGGGTAATGGCCCGATTTCCGCCACCGGGCCGCTCTGGAAATACGGTGTGCTGGTTTTTGTCGGCGCCGCGGCCCTGATGGGATTGTCGCTGGCGTTTCTCTTCGCCCCGATCCCGCTGGCGACCCGGTTTTTTGCCCTGGTGCTGCTGCCCCTTCTCCAGCCGGCCCTCGACCTGCTGCTGCAGCTGGCCGCACCGCTGGCCGACAAGTTCGATCTGACCGGTCTGCTCTACCTGCAACTGCCGCTGCCGCGATTCGATCACCAGTGGCTGATGCTTCTCCTGATGCTGTTGATCCTGGCCGGTGGTCGCTGGCAGCCCCGGTTCTGGTGTCGCTGCCTCTGCCCGGCCGGCGCCCTGATGGCGCTGTGCGCGCGGCGACCGCTGTTCCGCCGCCGCGTGTCGGAGGCCTGCGTCGAATGCGGGCTGTGCGCCCGCCGCTGCCCCACGGGGGCAATCGGTGAAGACCCGCGCGCGACCGCCCATGCCGAATGTATTGTCTGCCAAACCTGCCGGCGCGTATGCCCCACCCAGGCCGTCGATTTCTCCGCCGGCTCCGCCGCTGAGACGAGCGGGCATCCCGGATTTGCCCGCTACCGTCGGATGCTGGTGTTCTCCGGCGCCTGTGGTCTGGGTACCGCGGCTCTC
>JASFTA010000260.1:0-4215 GCA_050114115.1 Desulfobacterales bacterium
CATCAACAAACTTGATATCCCCACCCAAACGGGTTTCGGAGAATTGTGAGATGAAGAAAAGAACATTAGCCTTGTTCTCCAGCATATCGATATTCGGTCTGATTGGCACGGCAAGCGCCGATTGGATTGTGCAAGCCATGGCAAGCCCGCCAATCGTGCCTGAACAGGCAGGGCTGATCACCTTGGGCGCGGCTATGGTGGCCCTCGCTGTCGTCGGCCGCAAACGGCTTAATCAAACCAAACCGCAAATAAACGCTGAAAAACAAACATCGTGATGGTTTCCCACCCGTAGCATCGATATCACTTTCGATCAAAGGTCTCCTTCCGGGAAGGCGGCCTTTGTTTGTCGAACCGCAGGACATTTTCCCTTCGAACGGTATTTCCTAAAAACGGTTAACCTGATAGCATCCCTAAGCGTCCGCATCCTGGCACCCGAATCCTTGTCACGGCCCTTGAAACGACCGGAGACAGCCTTGCGAATCGTTTACTACATGCCCTTTAAACCGCTGGGGCACCCCAACCCATCCGGCGATCTGATGATCGGCAGCAGCCTATACACGTTTTTGGATCAGCGCGGCCACGGCATCCAGTTGATCAGCCGTCTGCGAACCCGCTGGTTTTACTGGAAACCTTGGCTGTGGCTGCGTTTCCTTTTCGAGGCTGTCATCGCTCTTCACCAATTGCGGCGCATCCGCCCCGATCTCTGGCTCACCTACCATTCGTACTACAAAGCACCGGACGTGCTCGGCGCTGTGTGCACCTGTATCCGGCCGACACCTTACTTCATTTTTCAAGGCGTTTATGCCACCAAACGAAAGCGGCAATGGAAAACCCGCATGGGCTTCCTGTTAAACCGCTGGGCCCTTTGCCGGGCAACGGCCGTTTTCACCAACAAACGCAATGATGAAATCAACCTCAGGCGCCTGCTGCCGGACAGCCGTGTGCATTACATTGCCCCCGGTATCGATACCGGGGCATTCCAGCCCGACCCGGCCGCGAGACGAAAGCTGCGCGAACAGTGGCGCTGCGGCCGAGAACCTGTCATTCTGGCCGCCGCCATGTTTCGTCCCGGCGTGAAGACCGATGGGTTGGTCCGGGTTATCAACGCCTGTCAGCTCCTGAAACAAAAAGGAAGAAGTTTCTACCTGGTGATTTGCGGGGAGGGGGCCACCGGTGCCTACCTGCGCAAACTGGCAAAACACTCACTGGGCAACCGCGCTATCTTTACCGGACAGGTGGCGCGTCACGCCATGAAAAGCATTTACAGCGCCGCCGATTTTTTTGCCTTCCCTGGCATCCAGGAAGGCCTGGGAATGGTTTATTTGGAAGCGCAAGCCTGCGGTTTGCCGGTCGTGGCCTACGATCGCTGGGGGGCAGCGGAGGTTGTGATCAACGGAACAACCGGATTATTATGCTCCCCGGATGAACCCCGCAGTTTTGAACTGGCCCTGGATCGACTCATTGTGGAGGGTGAATTGCGCCGGCGCATGGGAGCGGCGGCACGGTCTCACATCGATACCCACCATGATCAGCACCTGAATTATCGACAGTTTGAGCAGAGGCTTAAACAACTGGTCGAGAGGCTATGATTGCCGTAACAGCCGCGATCTTGATCCAAGACAATCGTATTCTCATCGCCCGCCGCGGCCCCGATGATCGCCTGGCGGGTTTATGGGAATTTCCGGGCGGCAAACTGGAGACCGGGGAAACCCCCCGGACCTGCTTAAGGAGGGAATTATTAGAGGAATTCGGTATTCAAACCCGGATCGGCCCGTTTTTCGATGAGACTGAATATCACTACGATCACCTGTCGATTCGCCTGCTGGTCTACCAGGCCGAAATCGAATCCGGGCAACTGCGTCCCCGGGTCCACGACGCCGTGTGCTGGGTAACGCCGGCCCAGATGTCCGGTTTTTGCTTTGCCCCGGCCGATCGCCCGATCGTCACGCGCCTGCAGAGGGATCATGAATGGCTGCAAACCCGACCATGATGGTGCCCATTTTGAGTGAAACGTTTCGCCTGGCATGATTCTGCATCTGGACATGGATGCCTTCTTTGCATCCGTCGAACAACTTGACCATCCCGAATTGCGCGGCCAATGCGTCATCGTGGGCGGGTCGTCCAATCGCGGTGTGGTGACGACCGCCAGCTATGAAGCGCGCCGGTTCGGCGTCCGCTCCGCGATGCCCATGTTCGAAGCCCGGCGGCTGTGCCCATCCGGAATTATCGTTCCCGGCCGGATGCGGCGCTACAAGGAGATCTCCCGTCTGGTCATGGCCCGTCTGCGTCAATTTTCTCCCCTGGTCGAACCGGTATCGATTGATGAAGCCTACATGGATATCAAAGGTTGCGCGCGTCTCTACGGTCCCCCAGCTAAAATGGGTGCCGCCGTCAAGCGGGCCGTCCGCGACGAGGTTCAATTAACCTGCTCGATCGGTATTGCGCCGGTGCGCTTTCTGGCCAAAATCGCCTCCGATGTCAACAAACCGGACGGTCTGACCATTATCCCAGCCGATGAGGTCATGCCGTTTATCGACCGGCTTCCAATTCACAAAGTGCCCGGCGTGGGACCCAAAGCGGTCAAACGCCTTCAAACGATAGGCATTGCGACCCTGGGGCAGGTACGCCGCATCAAACTGGCGACCCTGACCCACCGACTGGGCAAGTTCGGACACCGGTTGATGCAACTGGCCCATGGCGAAGACGACACCCCCGTCACACCGTGGACCTCGCCGAAATCGTTTAGTTCGGAAACAACCCTGGCACAGGATTTATCCAACCGCGAGCGCCTCTTGCACCAGCTCCTGCATCAAGCCGCCGATGTCGGCCGGCAACTGCGAAGCCACGGCGTCAAAGCGCGAACCGTGACCCTCAAAATCAAGTACGCCGATTTTCGGCAAATTACCCGCAGCACGACAATGCCGCGTCCGTTTCAGTCTTCCGAGGTGTTGTACGAACAGGCCGCCCGGCTTCTGATGCCTGATCTTCTGCAGCAGAAAATCCGTTTGATTGGACTGGGCGCCTCCAACCTGGTGGCGGATCGAACACCGGAGCAAATGAGTCTGTTCGATGGGGATACCAACAGCCGCGTCGACTGGGACAGCGTCGATCAGGCCGTGGATGCCATCAATGATAAATTCGGTCGCTATACCGTCAACAAAGCCAATCTGATCGATCCCTCCCGCAAAACCTAAAAAGAACCCGACCGAAAAATGCGTCTTTCAACTCAGACCGGTTCCCCGCTCTCTTGAAATCTCGACCTGGCCGGGCTGCGCGTCGCTCCGCGATGGCGACGATCTCGTCGGATTTAAACGTGCTGTGGTTTTTGAACACCAATGATAGATACAGAAATGAATGTATCGCCCGTCGCAAAGCAAAACCCTGAACTAAAATCCACATTTTCCGGATGGCCCGCGATTGGGTAACACCGTTTGGCCGGTTGTCAGCTTGCCGACGTAAAAACGACAAAATTGTATTATCGATCATCATTTTTGTGGTATCGCGCTTTGCGCCCTAAAAAAACAAGCCAACATAAAAGTATTTAATTTATTGGTTTTATTGATCTAATTTGCAATCATCCCATCCTGGCATGGTTATTGATTAAAACAAGCTCAAGGTCTCTCGAATTGCAGTCACAACATGTTCTAGTGGATAGGAATAGCAATGTACGAAAATACCAACCAGCAAAGTCTTCCCAAGACGGTCGATGAAGCGGCCGACTTGTTGATATCCGATTTACCCACCCGGGAGATGGCCACCCTTTCCGCCCTGACCGAAAACGATTTTGTCCATCTCTATGAATCCGTTGCGCAATATGTTCTCGAAGAATTCAAGGTCTGGACCGGCAATGTCGAATTGTTGGATTCCTGCATGGGCCAGGTGGGCGAGGGCCAGCAGATCGCAGAGCCCGCGATGGTCATCTTGCGCCGGGTTTGGCAGAAGCTCAACGATTTTCCTGAGATTCTGATCGTCACCTGAATTCACGGGAACGAAGCCCATCGATGGGCCGCCGCCAAGGGGCGGCCCTCATCGCCGGGATGAAAAAAGCCGATCGTGCTTGGGCTAAATCGATGCGGCCGCTCGCCGGTTGGATCCGGCAATCCAGCGCCCTCCCCGCGGCCATCGGCCCCTTTCTCCTGTGAGGCTCCTCCCGCAGAGCGGGAGGCATCAGGTAGCCCCCCGGAGGGGGGCGTATCAGTCTATTTGGGTTTCAGG
>JASFTA010000261.1:0-4202 GCA_050114115.1 Desulfobacterales bacterium
GGATTTCCTTGAAATCTTTTTTTCGTGTCGGCTGGGGGCAGAAAAAGGGGGGGGCTTCACAATAAGCGCTGATCGGATCGCAGGGGCGGCGGTGGTGATCGGCCGCCCCGGGCGCCGTGGTTCAGACCTTGTATTTACCGAAATCGTCGGGGTTTAGATTCTCGAGATACTCTTTCCATTTGCGCCCCTCTTCACTCTCGTCCAGCACCTCGGCCTGCGCCTCGAAAGGGCGTGATTTGGCAATCACCGCCTCATCGATGAAGATCGGCGCCGCGAAACGCAGGGCAATCGCAATGGCGTCGCTGGGACGGGCGTCCATGCTAAAATTGCTGTCCTTGGCCATCAGATTGACCCGCGCGAAAAAGGTATTGTCCTTAAGGTCGCAGACTTCGATGCTGCTGACCGACACCTCCATCAACGTGGCAAAATTCTTGAAAAGATCGTGGGTCATGGGGCGATCGAATTTGACGTTCTGAAGGGCCGACGCAATCGATGTGGCTTCCAGAAGACCAATCCAGATGGGCACGGCCTGTCCCCCTTCCTCGGTCTTGAGGATGATAATCGGGGTATTGGTGGACGGGTCCATGGTGATTCCGGCGATGGTGGCTTTATGCAGCATGGCATGTTTCTCCTTTAATACCGCCGGGTTTCTCCTCCACCCAGACCGGCTGCCCCCACAGCGAATGGGAAAAGGCTTTTTCAATGCGAACGCCGACCATCAGACCGGGGCGGACGGTTTCGCCGCCGGCGCAATCCTGTTCCTGGTCGAAATTGACGATTTTATTGCCCGGTGTGCGGCCCGACCATTGCCGGCGCCCCGACGGCGTCTCCGCCAGGCCGGGCCGTGTGCTGGGACCCTCGACAAGAATTTCCTGTGTGCTCCCAACTTGTGCCTTGTTGGCGGCCAGCGTAAACGCCTCCTGATGCTGGAGCAATGCCTGGAGGCGCACCTTTTTGCGCTCATCGTCGACCTTGGCATCGAAACCTGCGGCCGGTGCTACGGATCGATCCGAATACATAAAAGCGAAAATTCCGTCGAAGGCCGCCTGATCGAGGAGGCTCAGGGTTTGTTCGAAATCGGCGTCCGACTCGCCCGGAAAACCGACGATGAAATCCGAGGTGATGGCCATGTCCGGGCGCACCTGACGTAGACGTGCGATGCGCTCGAGATAGACCGCCCGTGTATAGCGGCGGTTCATCCCCGCCAGCACCCGATCGGATCCGGACTGGACCGGCAGGTGAATGTGCGGACAGAGTTTGTCGAGCCGGCCGAAGGCCTCGATCAGCTGGTCGGACAGGTCTTTCGGGTGCGAGGTCGTAAAACGAATGCGGTTCAGACCGTCAATCCGGTCGACCTGCGCCAGTAATTCGGCAAATGAGGCCCACTGCTCTTTCAGGCCGTAGCTGTTGACGTTCTGACCCAGCAAGGTCACTTCGCGCACACCACCGGCCACCAGCAAACGAATTTCCTCCAGGATGCGGTCGGGATGCCGACTGGCTTCCCGGCCACGCACGTAAGGCACCACGCAATACGTGCAGAAATTATCACAGCCCTGCATAATGGTCACGAAACGGGCCACCTGGCCGTCATCGCGGAACCCGCTGCTCAAATCGAGTTCCTCGACGGTGGTCGATTCTTCGATATCGACGAGGCGCATACCCTGCAAACGGACCCGTTCGACCAGGCGTCCCAGACGGGGGATGGCCTTGGGGCCGAAAACCAGATCGACCTGCGGCGCCCGGGCCAAGATTTTTTTCCCTTCCTGCTGGGCCACACAACCGCCCACGGCAACCATTAAACCCGGCCGGCGTTGTTTCAGCTTGGTCAAACGCCCGACAAAGCTGAACGCCTTTTGCTCGGCCTTGGCGCGAATGGCACAGGTGTTGACGACGACCAGGTCGGCTTCGTCGAGCTGGGCGGTCCGCGTGTAGCCGCCCGGCGCCAACACCCGTTCGATCTGATCCGAGTCATAGACGTTCATCTGGCAGCCGATGGTATTTATGAAGACTCGACGCATGCGCGTCCTCTGGCGAAAATGTTTGGTTCTTCCCCCGGCAGGGGTTCGATGTAAATTTCCCCGGCCCGCGAAAGGGCGGAAATGACTTCATCGACCAAGGCTTCACAACCCGGGGCGATCGTGACGCTGACAATTCCCCGGGCCGCGTCCCGGGTCGTCAGTACGGCCATCCCGTCATAGGCCTCGAGGATGAACCGCAGATAGCTGATGTCGCGCCGGTCGATCCGGTAGAGGTGCCGGATGGTCTTTAGCGGTCTCGCGTTTCGTTGCGTGTCCGCCGCATCGCCTGTACCCCGAATAACCATAAGGTTCACCAAAAACCCTTGCCGGTCAAGCAGTTGGAAGTGCAGAGTATAACCATATGACCCGCCATTGCAACCCCCAATCAAGCCGTTTCCAGGCGCCTCGGACCGGCGCCGCCGATGCTTCCGTGATCAGCCGGCAGGCGATCCCCGCAGGGAATACCGCTTGCCTCACCGTCTCCGGATGGGGTATAGGCGGCCTCTATGGACACCATCTGGGACATCCAGCAACCCGATTCCGAACGGGTTCACCAACTCTGTCAGCAATTGGACCTCGATCCCCTGGCGGCCCACCTGCTGGTCAATCGAGGAATTGCGAGCGTTGAGGCCGCCCGCCGGTTTTTGGATCCCGCCCTGTCGGCCATCAAGGCGCCAACCCGTATCAAGGATATCGAAAACGCCGCCGCACGCATCGCCCGCGCCCTGGTGCAATCCGAAAAAATGCTGATATTCGGCGATTACGACGTGGATGGTGTGACCGGAACCGCCGTTTTGCTGGATTTCATCGGCCAGGCCGGCGGCCGGGTCGCGCATTACATTCCTCATCGGCGCCGGGAGGGCTACGGACTGCGGGCGTCTCATATCGACGCGATTGCCGTACCCGGAAAGATCGCCTTGATCATCACGGTCGATTGCGGCATTTCCAGCCATGAGGCCGTGGAAGCGGCCAACCGCCACGACATCGACGTGATCATCACCGACCACCACGTGCCCGACGGCCCCCTGCCCCCGGCCCTGGCGGTCGTCAATCCCAAACGTGAAGACTGCCCGGCCTGCCTGGAGCACCTGGCCGGGGTCGGCATGGCGTTCTATCTTTTGATCCAGCTGCGCACTTATCTGCGCCATACTGGATTCTGGCAACAGCGTCCCGAACCGAATTTGAAGCATCTGTGCGATCTCGTGGCCCTGGGCACGGTTGCCGACATGGTGCCCCTGATTCAGGAAAATCGAACTTTTACGCAGACCGGTTTGCGGTTGATGGCCCAAAACCCGCGGCCGGGACTGCTCGCGCTCATGGATGCCAGCCGCATCGATGTTCGTCACATTGAAGCTGACGATATATCCTTTCGCCTGGCCCCACGCCTCAACGCTGCTGGCCGTATGGCCCATGCCGATCTGGCGGTTGATTTGCTCACCACGGCCGATGCCCAGAGCGCTCATAAACTCGCCCGCAAGCTCGACGAACTCAACCGCACGCGCCAGGAAACCGAACGTGACATCGTGTCCCAGATCATCGCCCGACTGGAACGCGACCCGCAGGAGAAATCCCGTCCGGCGATTCTGATCCGGGGTACAAACTGGCATGAAGGCGTCCTGGGAATTGCCGCCGCGCGTCTGGTACGGCGTTATGCCAAACCCGTGATTCTCGTCACCGGCCGCGAGACTCTGGCCCGCGGATCGGCCCGCAGTCTGCCAGGCATCGACATCTTCGCCTTGCTGCAGGCCTGCGCCGATCTGCTTCACGCCTTCGGGGGCCACGCCATGGCCGCCGGCCTGACGATCGCCATCGACACCTGGGACGCTTTCCGCCAGCGGTTCTGGCAGTATCTTGAGGCCCAAACCGCCTCCGCGGATTTCATCCCGCATCTGGCCATCGACATGGAAATTGCGCTGGATGCCATCGACCAGCGCCTTTTTGACACCCTGGCGTTACTCCGGCCCTTTGGCCAGGGGGTTCCGGAACCCGTTTTCATGGCCCGGGACGTCGAGGTTGTCCGCCAGCAAACCGTCGGCGGTAAACACCGGCGCCTGCAGCTGCGCAGCACCACCAACAACAACCGCCGCCGGGTTTTCCCGGCCATCGAGTTCAACGTCGCCGACGCGCAGCGACTGCCAACCCGCTTGCGCAAAGTGGCCTTTCATGTTCGTCGCCACCACTGGA
>JASFTA010000262.1:0-4198 GCA_050114115.1 Desulfobacterales bacterium
AGAATCATTTCACGATTGCCCGGCTGCGGGTCGACGATACGCACAATCGGATCAGCAT
Source organism: Desulfobacterales bacterium (assembly GCA_050114115.1). Taxonomy (GTDB): domain Bacteria; phylum Desulfobacterota; class Desulfobacteria; order Desulfobacterales; family UBA5852; genus JABZFP01. The sequence goes on from JASFTA010000262.1 coordinate 59, forward strand.
CCTGGGCTATCTGCCCCATTGCACTCGTGGTGAGAACCTGCGTGCCACGGGCCACTGGGAAAAACACCCGCGCTACGGTCCCCAGCTCAAGGTCGAACGTTATGAGACCCTGCTGCCCAGCAGCGTGGAGGGCACCCGGCGCTACCTGGCCTCCGGGGTCATACCCGGCATCGGGGTGAAAACCGTCGAGCGCCTGGTCGACCATTTCGGCGCCGACCTGCTGCAAGTCATCGAAAACGACCCCCAGCGCCTCACGGTCGTGCGCCGGATCGGACCCGACACGGCCGCACGCATTGCCCAGGCCTGGCGGGCGCAACATACGGCCCGTGAATTGATGACCTTTCTGCAGGCCCATGACCTCAACCCATCCCTCTGCGCCTCGCTTCTGAAAACCTATGGCGACGAGGCCCTTGAGGTCCTTGAAAAAACGCCTTTTCGCGTGGTGGACGATCTACCGGGACCTGGATTTCTGATCGCCGACGCCATCGCGCAGCGTCAAGGCCGGCCAGCCGACGACCCCGATCGCCTGCGCGCCTGTCTGCAGCACCTTCTGGCCCAGGCCGTGGCCGATGGTCATGTCTGCCTGCCCGAAGACCACCTGCTCGAACAGGTCCAATCGCGCTTCAATATCGACCCCGCCGACATGGGCGCCGTTATCAAAAACATGGCACATGGCGGCGACATTATCTGTGACGACCCGGATCCCACCACAGCCGCCCGACACATCTATTTGCCCAATCTTTATGCGGCCGAAACCGGTATTGCCGCCCGCCTCGCGGCCAGGCACATGATGGCACCACCGACCATGCCCTGCCGTCCTGAAGACATCACGGCGACCGTCACCCAGCGTTTGGCCATCAAGCTATCCGTCGACCAGCTCGAGGTGGTCCAGGGCGTGCTCAACCACCGGGTGGCCGTCATCACCGGCGGTCCCGGCACAGGCAAGACCACCCTGATCCGCTCGCTATGCTCGGTTTTCCAGACCGCCGGACAACGGGTCTGTCTGGCCGCCCCCACCGGACGTGCCGCCCGACACCTCAGCGATGTGACCGGCCAGCCGGCCGCCACCCTTCATAAATTACTGGGCTACAACCCCATCGAAGGCGGGTTTGAGAAAGATCAGGACGACCCCATCGACGCCGACGTGTTCATCGTTGATGAGGCCTCCATGATCGATATCCTTCTGGCCGATAGCTTTCTGCGGGCTGTGCCCCTGTCGTCCGTTCTGATTTGGGTGGGGGATATCTTTCAATTGGCCCCGGTGGGGCCCGGTAATTTTTTAAAGGACATCATTCAGGCTGGATGCACAGCGGTCTATCACCTGACCGAGATCTTTCGCCAAAAAGGGGAGAGTCCCATCGTCCTCAACGCCCACCGTGTCCGGCAGGGCCGGAAGCCGACCCTTGCGCCAAGCCCGCCTGACCGTCTGTCAGCCTTCGACTTCATCGAAGAACAAAACCCGGCGGCCGTCGTGAAGACTGTCGTCGATCTCTGCGCCCACCGGCTGCCGCGCGCGTTCGGCTACGACCCCATCCGCGATATCCAAGTCCTGACCCCCATGCACAAGGGCGAGGCCGGCACCATCAATCTCAATCAGGCCCTACAGCGACAGTTGAACTCCCGTCCGGATCCGGCCGGTTTTACGCTGCAACCGGGCGACAAGGTGATGCACCTGCGCAACAATTATGGGAAGGGCGTATTTAATGGCGACATTGGACGGGTGGCGGCCGTCGATACCCAACGGGAACGCCTGACCGTATCATACGACAGCCGACGGGTGGACTATGAATTCAACGAACGTGATGAATTGGCGCTGGCCTATGCCATTACGGTTCACAAGTCTCAGGGGTCGGAATATCCTGCGGTCGTCATTCCGCTGTTGACCCAGCATTACGCCCTGTTGCAGCGCAACCTGCTGTATACCGCCATTACCCGGGGACGAGAGGTGGTGGTCATCGTGGGGAGTAAACGGGCCGTAGCCGTGGCCGTCGAAAACAACCGTCCCCGCCAGCGGCGGTCTTTCCTGCTAGAGCGTCTGGTCGAAAAATAAACCGGGACCGAACGCCAGGTTGGGAAAGGGGGCGCCTTGGGAGGAAGCCTTCCTCAGACAGCGGTTAGACCGTCCGTCAGGATTTGTCTTTGACACTCACGGGAACAGGCACCTTGACGAATTCCACGCCCTCTTCGCGAAGCGTCTTTTCTTCCTGTTCGGTGCTGACACCCCGGATGTTGCGCGGCGCTTCGGCGCCGTAATGAATTTTGAGGGCTTCTTTGGCAAAATCAGGACCAACATCATCGAAATTGGTTTCGACGTATTCCTGGATCTGCCGCCCCAGGTTTTCGAGATTTGTCTTCGCCGCCGCCAGGGGTCGACGATTCAGGGCGGGTTTGTTTTTAATGGCAAAAGTCGAGGGCAGGCGGGTGATCTCCGCCGCGCTGCACACGGGACAGGTCACAAGGCCCTTTTTCTTCTGGGTTTGAAAGGCCCGGGCATCTTCGAACCAGCCTTCGAAGGTATGCCCGTTGCAGCATGTTAGGTCATACGCTATCATGGCGAAAGTCGTTGGGGTTCTGCCGCTTGACAATGTCCTCCATAGAGTAAACCATAAGCTAACACAGGCACCGCAAATATTAAAGTTCTTATTGACATCGGATAAAATTTCTAATCAATATAGCAGGATAAATTTTTAACCGTTCCCCCGGTCGTTTGCAAAACATCCCGCGCCACCGCGATGGATATAAGGAGAAATGGTCACCATGTCGAATCGCCGATCTTGCCCCAATATAATGCTGGCTACATGGCCGCGCATCGCGACTTTATGCGTCGTTTTAGCTGCATGCGCTTTTCTGGTCCCCCGGGCCGCGGCCCAAAGCTGGTACATTGATCCGGCGAGACCAGCGCTGCGTACCGGCCCGGGGATGAATCACCGCATTACAGCCTTCATTCCCATGGGGGAAAGGGTGGTAGAAATCATCGCGGAAAACGAGGAGTGGGCCCATGTCCGCCTCGCCAGCGGCAAGGAAGGCTGGATGCGCAAAAGCTATGTCGTCAACGTCAAACCGAGCAATTTGCGCCTGGAAGCACTTCAACGCCGGCATGCCGAACTCGAAACCAAGGCGGCCCGCCTGGAAGAAGAAAACCGCACGTTAAAAGACCAGAACGAACAAATCTCGACGAGCTTGAGCACCAAAACCAGCGCCATGGAAACCCTGAATCGCGATTTCAGCGAACTTCAAAAAGACGCCGATGCCAAAAGTTTCCAGATGCGCAAATACCTTATCTTTTTTTTCAGCGGGGCCGCCATCCTGTTCATTGGGATCCTCCTGGGCCTGGTGATGAAGCGCCAGAAGCGCAAATCCATGTATATGGTCTAACGCCCCCGCCTTAAGCGCGCCGCCTCCCGGCAGGATCATGGTGCCATGATCGGGTGGCGGCGGCGCCGCCCTTAAATCCGAGTATAGAATCGCCATGGATGTTCAAACCGACTTTCTGGTCATTGGCAGCGGGGTTGCCGGTCTCAATTTCGCGTTGCGGGTGGCCCAGGTCGGACGGGTTGCCCTGGTCACCAAAAAGGAGGCCATGGAGAGCAACACCAATCTGGCCCAGGGCGGCATCGCCGCCGTTCTGGGGGTGGGCGATTCGTTTGCCCTCCACGTTGAGGACACACTGGCATCCGGTGCCGGCCTCTGCCATGGGGAGGTGGTCGATCTGGTCGTGCGGGAAGGGCCGCACAGGATTCGTGAGTTGGTCGATTACGGGGTGAACTTCAGCCGAAACCACCAGACGGATCGTTTCGATCTAGGCCGTGAAGGCGGGCATTCCCGCAACCGTATCGTTCATACGGCCGACATGACCGGCCGGGAAGTCGAGCGGGCCCTCCTGGAGAATGCGCGGGCCCACCCCAATATCACCTTCTACGAAGACCACATCGCCATCGACCTGCTCACTTTCTCCACCCGCATGAAACGCGGGCTGGTGACCACGACTCACGAAGAACACTGCTGCGGGGCCTATGTCCTGGATCGGACCACCAAACAGGTCAAAACCTTCGGCGCCCGAATCGTACTGCTGGCCACGGGCGGGGCCGGCAAAGTCTACCTCTATACCAGCAACCCCGACATTGCCACCGGTGACGGTAT
>JASFTA010000263.1:0-4190 GCA_050114115.1 Desulfobacterales bacterium
TTCATATCGCCACCTCTTCCGTTAGACCCTCGGCCGTTTCCCGGATGCCCGAGCTAATGGTGTAGGCCTCCTCAACCGGCACGACAAAGATGCGGCCATCGCCGAAGGCGCCTTTGTCGCCTGTGCGAGCGGACCTAATGATGGTTTGAATGGCAAATTCCTTGTCGTTGTCTTTGACCACGGTGAGGAGCATTTCCTTGGGAATCTCGTCGTAGGTAATCTCACCGATTTTGATGCCCCGCTGTTTACCGCGCCCGACCACCGACATTTTGGTAACCCCGGGGAAGCCCGCTTCCATAAGAGCGGCCAGGACGTCATCAACCTTTTCGGGACGGACAATGGATCGAATCATAATCATTTCTCTCGTTCTCCTCGTAAATGACAGCGATTATGCTTAAAGCAGCCAAGCCAACCAAGAAACCTGCCATCAGGCCGCGATCCCGTAGTCGATCAGCAGTTTCTCCAGTTCCTCGATCTCCAGGGGCGTTGGAATGACCCGCATTTCATTGGCATCGATCTTCTTGGCCAGGGCCCGGTATTCATCGGCCTGGGAGTGCACCGAATCGAACTCAATCACGGTTTGGCGGTTGATTTCGGCTCGCTGCACCATGTTGTCACGGGGGACGAAATGAATCATTTGGGTACCGAGCTTATCGGCCAGGGCCTGAATCATCTCCATCTCGTTGTCCACCTTACGACTGTTGCAAATCAGGCCGCCCAGACGCACGCCGCCCGCTTCGGCAAACTTGACGATGCCTTTGCAAATGTTGTTGGCCGCGTACATGGCCATCATCTCCCCGGATACGACAATATAGATCTCCTGGGCCTTGCCTTCGCGGATCGGCATGGCAAACCCGCCGCAGACCACATCGCCCAGAACATCATAGAAGACGTAGTCCAGGTCTTCGCTGTCCGCGTAAGCCCCTAACTGCTCCAGCAGATTGATCGAGGTGATGATCCCGCGGCCGGCACAACCGACCCCTGGTTCGGGACCACCCGATTCAGTGCACATGGTTCCGCTGTAGCCTTCCTTGCGCACATCCTCCAGTTCCACGTCTTCACCTTCTTCCCGCAGCGTGTCGAGAACCGTGCGCTGGGCCAGACCGCCCAGTAGTAAACGCGTCGAATCAGCCTTGGGGTCGCACCCGACCACCATGACCTTCTTGCCCATCTCGGCCAAACCGGCGACCGTGTTCTGGGTGGTGGTCGATTTTCCGATACCGCCCTTTCCGTAAATGGCTACCTTGCGCATCTTTCTTCTCCTTGAAATGGGATTTACTTTTCTCCTGATGGCAGCGTACTCTTCAAAGAGTGTGCCAATTGACCGCAAGATTTGGTGCGCACGGCGCCCGTCCGCTGAAACCCTGGCGTTATTATCTTTTTCGAGTTTTGAGGCCGCTTGGAAAGTCGCGTTAAACCTGGCGGGCGACAAACATTTGTGTCGCTACAGACAAAAGTGTGGACAAAATTGATTGGCGCCGGCTATAACCGCCATCGTCATTATTAAGATTGCGCTGGGCTTCTGAGAATATCGAAGTGGTTTAAAACGACCTGAAGGCTCTATCGCGGGGGAGGATCTTCGATGGTAAAACTTCATGAAATGGGGTGGATGGGCGTCTTATTGATGCTTCTGGTAACGATGGGCTGCACCAGGCCCTATAATGCTTATCCCGGTCCGCCTCGACCGGAAAGCGAGCTGGCCGTCATCACACCGCAGGCCGGGGTAAAAATCCATGCCCTGGACGGCCGGGCGATCAACGTCACACCGGGGCCCGCCCAAGGCTTGGACGTGAAGTATAACCGGATCATCCTGGCGCCGGGCGAGTATACCCTGACCCTGATACCGCAGGGCATCGATACGATCAAAACCTTTGTCACGGTTTCCGTCAGGGTTGAAGCCGGCAAGCGTTACCAGGTTCGCCGTCAGTTTTACCCAGGAGCTTCGGATGCCCGAGGATCCTACAAATTCTGGGTGGAAAACGAACAAACCGGTGCCGTCATTTCTGAAATCGTCGAAAGCCGTAACCCATTCCAGCCGCGCAACTAGACCCGAATAGTTCATGAAATCTTTTCGACAGGTTGTATAACCGGTTCCCGGGTCATTTCGGTGTGAACCCAAATTGCGAAGCGCGATCGCATCGCCAAAGCCTGCCATATTTCATAGGCGACGCAGATCAATCTGGTACTTCTTGATGCGATAACCTAGCTGGCGTGGTGTGATGCCCAGGGCCAGCGAGGCCCGGTTCTGGATGAACCTGTTTTCCCGCAGGGCCTTGATGATGCGCTTCTTCTCCAGCTCCTTGACTTCCTGGTTCAGGCTGTCAGCGTTGGCATTGGAAAGCGTCGGCATTGAGGGCCCGTTATCACGGGCATGCGTCAAGTTCGCCGGTAAGTCCTCGAGACCGACCCAATCCTTATCCGCCATGATCACAAAACGCTCGATTGTATTGGCCAATTCACGTACATTGCCCGGCCAGTTGTAGCGGATCAGCGCCTGCAGGGCGGCATCGGCGATGCGCACCGACTGGCCGTAGGCCTGGTTGAACTTCTTTAGGTAATGGGCCGCCAGCAACGGAATATCTTCCCGGCGCGCACGCAGCGGGGGCAGGACGATGGGCACGACATTGAGACGCCAGTAGAGGTCCTCGCGAAAGTTACCGTGTTGGACTTCACTTTCCAGATCGCGATTGGTGGCCGCTACCACACGCACGTCGACGGACTGGGAGCGGGAGGATCCGATCCGCTCGAAGTTACGCTCCTGGAGCACGCGCAGCAACTTGACCTGACTGGCCAGGGGCAGTTCACCGATTTCATCCAGAAATAGCGTACCCCGGTGGGCGGATTCGAAGCGGCCCACCCGGCGAGCGGTGGCGCCCGTGAAGGCCCCCCGTTCCACGCCGAAGAGTTCGGCTTCGATCAAGTTCTCCGGCAGAGCTGCCAAGTTGACCGCCACAAAAGAATTGACCCCGCGGGAACTCTGGTAGTGCAGGGTCTGGGCAATCAGTTCCTTGCCGGTGCCGCTCTCGCCGAGTAGCAGGACGGTCGTGTCGGTGGCGGCGACCTTCTTGATACTTTTCAGAACACGCTGGAGACCGCGCGACTCCCCGATGATATTGGGCAGGTTGAACCGTTCGGTGAGTTGCTGACGCAGCTGCCCCAATTCCATCTCCTTGCGCTGGAAATGTTCGTAGAGTTTGACGAACTGGGCAATGAACGACGAGACGATCTGCAGAACCCGCAAGTCGTCGTCGACACTGCCATGGGCCTCGGAATAGATGCGGTCCACACTGATGACGCCCAGGGGGCGGTCTTCGAACAAAATCGGGATACATAGAAAGGATATGCCCGATTTATCCAGACGGGAGGCCGTTTTGTTCAGAAACTTGGGCTCGGTGCCGATGTTGGGGATGAACATGGGCGCGCGGCTTTCGAGTACCTGCCCGACGATGCCCTCGCCGCTGAAATAACGGCCGCGTTTGATTTCTTCCCGACTCAAGCCATGCGCGGCCACGATGTTGAGGGCCCGCGAAGCGGAATCCAGCAGAAACACGCATCCCCGCTGCATCTCGAGTTGCGATGCCAAAATCTGCATGGCCGCCTGTAAATTGTTGCGCAGGTCGAAAGACGCCGTCAGCACCCGGCTGACGTCCAGAATGGCATGGAGTTCCACATTTTTCCGCATAACAGGATCCTGTGTGACCGGCCGCCGTACGCACCGGCCGGTGTTCATATAACGCGGCGTCAGGCTGGACAAGGCCATTCTACTCTGCAAAGCGCATACCATTTATCAGTAAAACCTGAATTTATTTATCCAATCGATAATATTACTAATTTGACCTATTTTGGCTTGAATATACACGAATTATTTATTACATAATTGAGTTGTTAGTACATATAAATTACATATATGTATGTTTATTGGTGTTATTAGAATGCATCCGGCGGTTCAACGGGAGCGGGCAGACCGGCTCCGTTGATGCCGGGTGTTGAAGGGGTAGGACCGGTGGCATCGGCCTGGATCATTCAGGACAGCGGCCGGACCCCTATGGGCATCTATCGGTGCCGGGGCCCGGTAACCATAGGCGGGGGCGGTGTCAGGGGGCGGCGGTGATAAGCTTTTGCAGCTCCGCCGCAATTTCCCGGCTGATGGTGGCCGCGGCAGCGCTCTGGGCGGCTACCAGGGCGTCGTA
>JASFTA010000264.1:0-4182 GCA_050114115.1 Desulfobacterales bacterium
AAGGCTTCGTGACCTCCTCTGACGACGCACCGGAAAGGCGATCGTCTCGGATCGCTTTCGCCGGATGAGGCTAGTGCAGGGCCGTGTTGAGGATACCGGGCCGGGTTTTGATGCCGCTTTTTCTGGGTGAGGCCGTCATTGCCTGCCTATCCCCGTTGCCGTTCTCCGGCGTTTTGCACCCGCAAGCACATGCGGCCAAATCAATCGTCGTTATCAGGGGCAATCACGGGTGGCGGCACACAAGCCGCCGGCCGTCAGGCACCCATCAAGTGGTCAAGCCTTAACCCCAGACCAGCAAAGGAATCACAGAATGCCGCTCACCGCCGCCGCATCTTCTCCTCGTCAGATTTCGTCCGGCCGCAACCAAGACCCCTGCCGCCATTTCAGCGAGCGATATCGATCCGGCTTGGTCTTCACCGTCTATCTCTGGCGCCTGGGGATGTTTATCGCGCTGGTTCCATGCCTGCTGGCCTGTGCCGGTATGAGCGCCCCGCCGCATATCGGCAAAACGAGCCGACCCGAAAACCGCGTACCGCTCGCGTCCCTGCCAGCCGGGGAAACCACCTGGCGGGCCAAAGATCTCGATGTCCACTACAAGGCCGTGCGGACGGGCGATGGCCTCGAAATCAGCGGTTTCATCGAATTCGGCTCCAACCTGGGCAAATTTCCCCTGATCAACTATTTCCGTATCCATCTTCACTTCATCGATGCAGACGGGCGCGTCCTCGATAGCAAACTGTTGTGGGCGACGGGGAGGCAAACGGAAACCCGTTTTGTGCGCTGGACCTTTCAACGCCAATGGCCCATCCCGCCCGGGGCGGCGGCCATGGGATTCAGTTATCGGGGCGCGGCCACGGAGGCGGGCGGGGACAGTAAATTCGGCATGTCCAAAACCGGGTGGGAAGTGGAGCAGCAGCCTTAGCCCCCCATCCGTTGCAAGCGCAGCCGCCCGCTGTTCCGGGGTGCCGCGCGCGTTGCGAGGGTTTTGTGCCGAAGACGCGTAATTAGGGGGTCAGAAGATTCTCGCCGGCGGCCTTCAAGGGACGGCGGCCGGCAATTTTGGCCAGGATGCGTCCCGGGCGGGCAAAGCGATCGGCGCTGTGGGCGAAGAGGATGCCGTCCGCCGTCGCGCGTAGCGAATATGAGCGCTCGGCGACGTTCGGCCCGAGGGGGTTGATCACCTCCGCCACCACCTCGCCGGCGGTGATTTTCGCGCCCGGTTCTTTCAGGAAGACCACCACGCCCGGTACGGGCGCCTTGATGTGCTCGACGGCCGCAAGCGGAGTGGCTTCGCACTTAAGCGCCGGTGCGGCGATGGCCGGTTCCGCAATGAATCCCCTTCCGGCCAGAAAACGGGTGATATTCAGGGCGTCCTCGGCGGCCATGGCATGCGACAGGTCGGCCAGGCCCCGTAGCTCCACGGTGGCCGACACACAGGCCGGCGGTAGCGGGTGTTCGGGAAACCGTTCGGCCAGCCGCCACCAGAGCCGGCCGCAGGCCTCATCGAAAGGCGTCACGCCGGAATCATCGGCCAGCAGGGTGACCTCGGCACCCATCCAGGACGCAAGGTCCTGTGCTGCCGGCCACAGGGAGGCCCCGATATAAACATGCATCACCGCCTGATGATCGCAGTGCAGATCCAGAACGACATCGGCATCATGGGCGCAGGCCAAGAGCTTGTGCTTGAGATGGGCGGCCTCGTCCCCAGGCGATATTTCATCCAGGGCTTCGCCGAAAGCCCGGCGGATCCGAACGATATTGTCCTGCGCATTGGGGCCTAATCGATCTTTAACGCGCTCGGCCACGGCATCGGTTAGATCCGGATAGCCACGGTTGAAATTGACACCGTCGCTCAAATTGAAGCGGCCCTGGAGTTCGTCGTCGCGCCACTGGGCGACGCCGATGGGATTGGCCACCGGCACCAGCACGATTTCGCCCTGGATGCCGCCTTGTTCATCGATCCGGTCGAGTGCCGTGATCAGGTGGTGCATCACCACATAACCGGGGGCTTCGTTTGCATGCAGACCGGCCTGGACGTAGGCTTTGGGCCCGTTCGTTCCGGTCCCGTAGCGCAGAATTGTCAGGGTGCGGGTGTTGGCCATACTGGCGGTGGGCAGCCGATATGCTTCAATCGAGCGCGTGGCCATACATTCATCCCTGGGATGTTTCCTGGGGACGCAGGTGGGCGAACCAGCGCCCTTCCAACCGCTTCACCAGAAAGACGATCATGAAGGTCAGGGCCATATAAAACACGGCCGCCGTCAGAAAGGCTTCATAGGGGCTGTAGAAACGTGAATTGATGATCCGGGCGGCGCCGGTAATGTCGACCAAGGTAATCACACTGGCCAGGGAGCTGCCGTGAAGCATGAAGATGATTTCGTTGCTGTACTGGGGCAGAGCCCGCCGGAATGCGCTGGGCAGCAAGATGCGGCGCAGCATGAGCAGGCGCGACATCCCGGCGGCTTTGGCCGCCTCGATTTCACCATGCGGGGTGGCCTCGATGGCGCCGCGCAGGATTTCGGTGGTGTAGGCACCCGTATTAAGGGTGAAGGTAAACAGGGCGCAAAACCAGGCCTCCTTGAAAAGGGCCCACAGGAAGCTGGTTTTGATGACGTCAAACTGTCCGAACCCGTAGTAGACGATGAACATCTGCACCAGCAGCGGCGTACCGCGGAAGAAATAAACGTAGGCCCGGATCGGCGCCTGGATGGCCAAGGGTTTGGCGGTGCGTAAAACGGCCAGCGGCACCGCCAGCAGCAGTCCCAGCAACAGGGATAGCGATACCAGCCAGATCGTGGTTTTGAGCCCTTCCAGGTAGATTCCGATATTTTCGAAGATGATCGACAGGTCCATGGATCAAACTTTAATGACGCCAGCGCTGTAGCGTGTTTCCAACCATCGCAGCAGGTAGACGGAAATGCTGGTGATGATCAGGTAATTGAAGGCCACCACGAGATAGAAGGTAAAAGGCAAACGGGTGGCCCCGGCGGCCAGGGATGCCTTGCGCACCATGTCATCCAGGCCGATGATGGACACCAGGGCGGTGGTTTTGACGAGCACCAGCCAGTTGTTGCCGAAACCTGGGATGGCATGGCGGATCATCTGCGGCATCAGGATGCGTCGAAACATCTGACTCCGGCGCATGCCGTAGGCATAGGCCGCCTCGATCTGTCCCCGGGGAACCGCCAGAATCGCGCCCCGGAAGGTTTCGGTCATGTAGGCGCCGAAGATGAAGCCGATCGTCGATACGCCGGCAATAAAGGGATTGATATCAATATAGTCTTCATAACCCACCAGCAGAGCCATCTGGTTGATAAAGACCTGGCCCCCGAAAAAAACCAGCAGCATCAGCACCAGATCGGGAATGCCGCGAATGATGGTGGTGTAGGTCTGGGCCGCAATTCGCATGGTGCCCGATCCTGATAATTTGCCGAGCGCTCCCAGAATCCCCAGCAGCATCGCAAGGCCCAGTGCGGTTAGGGAAACCGCGATGGTCAGGAGCGTGCCCTCGAGAATACTGGGGCCGTATCCATGCAGGTTGATCATGGGCTAAAACCATTCCAAGGCCAATCAGGGGGCGGCGGCCATCTTCTAACGCCGCCGCCTATATTCTCTTCTGATCCGTTCGGGCCGGATTCTATTCACCGTAGACGTTGAAGTCGAAATACTTGTCCTGGATTTTCTTGTAGGTGCCGTCTGCACGAATTTGTTTGATGGCTTTGTTGAACATTTCCACCAGGTCCTGGTCTTCCTTGCGAATGGCAATACCGGTGCCTTCACCGAACCACTTGGGGTCGTTCAGGTCGGGGCCAATGAACTGATAGTCCTGGCCCTCGGGTTTTTTAAGAAATCCGTCGGAAATGGCCACGCTGTCGGCCAGGAGCATGTCCACCCGGCCGGCGACCAGATCCAGATAGGCCTCATCCTGGGTGGCATAACGTTTGATTGCGACATCCTTGCCGTAGTTGTCGGTCAGATAGCGGTCGTGGATCGTGGCCCGCTGAACGCCGATATTTTTACCCTTGATGTTGTCGCGGGAGAATTCGTCCATGACCCCTTTTTTGCACACGAATTTGGCCGGTGTGTTGTAGTACTTGTTGCTGAAGGCCACTTTTTTCTTGCGCTCTTCGGTGATGGACATGGAGGCGATAATGGCATCGTATTTCCGAGCCAGCAGGGCCG
>JASFTA010000265.1:0-4180 GCA_050114115.1 Desulfobacterales bacterium
GATTGCCTCGTTATCGGCGCTGTATATCGCCATCGACTACGAAGGCATGACCCTGCGCTACGGTGATCCCATCACCCGTGATATCGTCATTGGTCTGGTCCTGGTCTTCCTTCTGCTGGAAGCTTCCCGCCGGGTGATCGGTCCGGCCCTGCCGGTGATTGCCGGCGCGTTCATTGTTTACGCTTTTGCCGGCCCTTACATGCCGGACCTGATCGCCTTCAAGGGCACGTCCATGAACCGGTTCGTGGGCCAGATGACCATGTCCACCGAAGGCATCTACGGCATCCCGCTGGATGTATCGGCCACCATCGTTTTCCTTTTCGTGCTCTTCGGCGCCATGCTCGACAAAGCCGGCGCGGGTCAGTACTTCATTCGTCTGGCCCTGAGCCTGTTGGGCGGTTTCAAGGGCGGACCGGCCAAGGCGGCCATCATGGGTAGCGGTTTGACCGGACTGGTCTCAGGCTCCAGCATCGCCAACATCGTGACCACCGGCACCTTCACCATTCCGCTGATGAAAAAGGTGGGCTATCCGGCCAAAAAGGCCGCGGCCGTGGAAGTGGCGGCCAGCACCGACGGCCAGCTGGCGCCGCCCATCATGGGGGCGGCGGCCTTCATCATTGCCGAATACGTCAACGTGCCCTACGTGGAGGTGATCAAGGCGGCGGCCGTACCGGCCTTTGCCTCCTACGCGGCGCTGTTCTACATCACCCATATCGAGGCCTCCAAACTGGGCCTGAGAGGCATGTCGCGGGCCGAACTGCCCCGGTTTTTCAAGACTTTTATCGGGGGGCTGCAATACGTGGTGCCGATCCTGGTGCTGCTCTACGAATTGATCATCGTGCGCCATTCTCCTGAACTGGCGGCCTTTCACGCCATCTGGATCATGGCCGTGGTCATGCTGCTGCAGCGCCCGGTCCAGGCCCATTTCCGAAAAGAGCCCATCGGGCCGGCCTTCAAGCAGGGTATTATCGATATTTTCTCGGCGCTAGCCGCCGGCGCGCGCAATATGGTCTCGGTGGCCCTGGCCACCGCGGCGGCCGGCATCATCGTGGGCGTCGTGGCCCTGGGGTTGGGCCAGCTCATTACGGCCATCATCGACACCCTCTCGGGCGGCAACATCCATTTGATGCTGATCATTACGGCCATCGCCAGCCTGGTGATCGGCATGGGGCTGCCCACCACGGCCACCTACATCGTCATGGCCTCGCTGACCGCCCCGGCCATCGTGGAGATCGGCGCCATGAACGACTTTATCGTGCCTCTCATGGCGGCGCACCTGTTTTGCTTCTATTTCGGGATTTTGGCCGACGACACCCCGCCGGTGGGCCTGGCGGCCTACGCCGCCGCGGCGATTGCCAAATCGCCGCCCATCGCCACCGGAATTCAAGGCTTCATGTACGACATCCGTACGGCTATCCTGCCCTTCATGTTCATTTTCAACAGCGACCTGATTCTGCACAATGTCAGTTCCTGGCCCCAGGGGCTGCTGATTTTCGCCATGGCCTGCTTCGGCAACTTCGCCTTTGCCTCGGCGACCCAGGGATGGTTCGTGGCCAAGAACAAGATCTGGGAGGTACCGCTGCTGCTGGGGGTCACCGTGATTCTTATGCGCCCGGACATGATTGCCGAGTTGGTGGGAATGCCCCATGAACAGCGTTACTGGGTCTATCCCGCCGGTCTGGTCCTCTATGGCCTGATCTATCTGATGCAGCGGCCGCGGATGCCCAAAGGGGACACGATCCCCGCGACGGCATGATCTTGCCGGCGTCCGCAATGGTGAAACCATAAACGGTGTTGACCGTCCTTTTCAGGCCGCGAGGTGGCGGCCTGTCGCCGGCAGGAGGAATCTGTGATGGATAATGTTAAAAAAATCTTGGTGGCGCTGGCGTTTTCCGAATATGCCAAAGGCACGTTTAAATTCGCGGCCCAGTTTGCCCAGTGCAGCGGAGCAGAGCTGATCGCGGTCACGGTCCTCAATAGTCGTGACGTGGAATCGGTGCAGACCATTTCCGCCATGGGCTATGAAGTCGATGGTGAACACTATGTTGAAAGTGTCGAAAAAGAGCGCCGCGGAATGCTGGAGAAGATTGCGGATCAGACCAATGTTTCGGGGATCAAGATCCGTGCTATCTTTCGCGTGGGCAACCCCATCGATGAACTGCTCAAATTGATTGTGGAAGAAGCTGTCGATGTCGTGATCATGGGGCCCAAGGGACGCACCGACCTGGAGCACGTCCTGGTGGGCTCCGTGGCGGAAAAGATATTTCGACGTTCGCCGGCGACGGTCATCTCCTATCGGGACGAAACAGTGGCCCAGCGCTATCGCGATAGGATCAAGAAACAGCTTTAGCAGGCCGTTGAAAAACGTTATGAGCGCCGGCAAGACAAGGTAAAATCTGACGAAAACGCGCAGTTTATGCGCAATAAATGAGCATTTTGAGGAAGATTTTAACGCCGTATTGCCAAGCGCAATAGTTGTTCAACAGCCTCATCGCCGCCTTCCAACCGGGTGCGGTTCGCCCATTTGCATGCCATTGCCCCCGGTTAGGCGGCCAACCGTTGGTTGCCAAAGGAGGACACGATGACCAGAAAGCTTTCCATTTCACTCAGGCTCTTCTTGGTGGTGTCCCTGCTGGCCTTGGCGGGTGTGGGCTTTGCCGAGGAGCGCTTCCGCGACAACGGCGACGGCACCGTCACCGATCATCAAAGCAACCTCATGTGGGCCCAATCCGACAACCAGGGCGATGTCGACTGGAAGCAGGCCGAACGCTGGGTCCGCTTTACCTTCCCCGACACCATCCAGGCCCGCTACGACGACTGGCGCCTGCCCACGCTGGACGAGCTCAAGACCATCTACGTCAAGGATGCCCAATACGATGGTTATGAAACCGACTGCGGGCAGGTGGTGCGCATCAACCCGGCGATTCGTCTGACCTGCGGCTGGGTCTGGGCCGCCGACACCCAGGCCATCACGGCGGCGGTGTTCAATTTTCACCGCGGCGTCCATTACACCGAGCGGATGGCCCATTATCGCAGTCATCGGGCGTTAGCCGTTAGATCCCTCAAGTAGAAAGGCACCGCTGGGAAACGGCATCTTGCGATCCAGACCGGCGTTCTCGCCTCTTGTCGGTCCTCGACGTAGCCAAGCTACGCCTGCGGGCGCCAATCGGCTGCGGCCTTGGTCTGAATCACAATCCACCGTTTCCCAGCGGCACCTCAACCTTTTAGAGACGGTATCTTTTAACCTCAGCCGGCGTTCTCGCCGTTTGGCCGTCCGCTCATATGCGCCCCTGTATTTGTCGTAAATCCATATTGGCGATCGAAAAAGGCTCCAAAGAAGGATTGACCAATGAAAGGCGCCGGCGACGGATTCGAATCAATCGGCTATTTGATATTCTTCGGGGCATTCATCTTCAGCAAGCAATTTCGCGCAATCCAAATCAAAGAATGGCAGCAGACGGGGATATCGAACCGAACCTTTATGGTTTTTTAAACGGTCGTTTCATTTCTACGCGGTGTATTCCTGCCGATTCTTTTTACTATCGGAACATTGCCAGCTGATGTCCGGGAAGCAACCCGCCGTCGTTTAAATTTGCGCCCGCGCGCTTTCGGTGACGGGCCGGCCAGGGGCCTTGCGGCGTTCGTGGCAAAATCGCGCCAATCCCTTGCCAGGAGGGCGTTTGGCATCTTGACAATCGTTAAAAACAACCTATATTTTTAAGGAAAAAATTGCCCGTCTCGGGCAATTTTTATTATTTTTGAAAAGGAGAAAAAAAATACAATGGCCCGAGCAAAAGAAACCCGCCAGTTCCAGACCGAGGTGCAGCAGGTTCTCAAGCTGATCATCAACTCCCTTTACTCGAACCGTGATATCTTTCTGCGGGAATTGATATCCAATGCCTCCGATGCCATCGACAAGCTGCGTTTCAAAGCCCAGACCGATACCGACCTTATGGGCGACGACAGCGAGTTCAAGATCAGAATCACCCGTGACGGCATCAAACGGACGCTCGAGATCGCCGACAATGGCATCGGCATGACCTATGACGAGGTCAATGACAATATCGGCACCATTGCCAAGAGCGGTACGGCGGCGTTTCTGGAAGCCATGCAGGCCCTCAACCAGAAAGAAGCGCCTTTGACCCCCGAGTTGATCGGGCAGTTCGGGGTCGGCTTCTAC
>JASFTA010000266.1:0-4166 GCA_050114115.1 Desulfobacterales bacterium
GGAGCTCAAACTTCTGTACAAACCCTTCAGCCTGGCCGATCTGCGACGCGTGGTCTATGAGCTGATGGAATGCAACGCGCGCGACGACTGTGTGGCCGGCGCTTTGTGAACCAAGGCCTGCCGCGGCCGACGTTGCGTATGTGTCATTCCGGGGGCAGCGGCGGCGGCACCGCTCCGAATAATCCTTGCAGATCGGCAACCTGGCCGGCTTTCTCCCATCCTGCCATACCCTGCTTCCAGACCAGCGTATCGCGGTCGATCTGCCCCTGGGTGATCATCTGCTGAAGCTGCTCCGGCGTGAAGGGCCCGGCCTGCTGGTTGTTGATCCCCGCATACCACTGAACCGCTGTGGGCAGCGGCGGCGGCCCGCCGGCCGGCGGTTGCGGCTGCGCCGCGCCCTGCATGGCGCCACCGACCACATTACCCATCCCCACCCCGGCGATCATGCCCATGGCTCCGCTGCCGCCGTTGGGATTGGCCGCCATGGCCTCGATGGCCTCGGCGGTCTGAAACTGGGTGTATTGGCTCAGGTTGCCCACCAGCCCCATCTTGGTGCGTTTGTCGAGCGCCTCCTCCACCTCGTTGGGCAGGGAAACGTTTTCGATCAGAAACTTGGTCAGGCTGGTCCCGTAATCGTCGAACTCGGGCTGCAGTTTGGCGCCCAGAAGGTCGCCCATTTCGTTGTAGTTGGCAGCCAGATCCAGCATGGGGATCTTGGACTCGGCCAAGGCGTCGGCAAACCGGGTAACCAGGATGTTACGCAGCTGGCCGGTGATTTCGTCAGTCTGAAACAGGGTATCGGTTCCGGCAATCTGACGGATGAAAGCCGCCGGATCGCTGACCCGAATGCAATACGAGCCAAAAGCCCGCAGGCGCACCGGTCCGAATTCCGGATCGCGCATCATGATGGGGTTCTTGGTGCCCCATTTCAGGTCGGTGAACTGACGGGTGGATACGAAAAAGATATCGCATTTGAAGGGCGCGTTGAAGGCATACTTCCAGCTCTTGAGGGTCGTCAAGATGGGAATGTTGTTGGTGGTTAGCTCGACCCGCCCGGGTCCGAAGACATCGCCGATCTCCCCTTCATGCATAAACACGGCCACCTGGCTCTCCCGAACGATAAGCTGGGCCCCGTTCTTGATCTCGTTGTCGGCGCGGGGGAATTTCCAGACGAGGGTATCGCCGGTGGCATCGACCCATTCGATTACATCGATAAACTGCCCTTTAACTTTTCCCCAAAGATCCATGCTGATTTCCTCCGTTGCGGCCCCTGTAGTGGGCAGCCTTCGATACCGTTTGCTTCCTGGCGCGCTCAAGCCGAATAACCGGCCGCGCGACCTGCCGCAACCGGTATCCAACCATCCCTATCCGGAACGCTAACACCCGCCCGGAATGATGTCAATTTGGCCGTCGGTGCCTCGATGTAGGTGTCGGGTTTTAGGTTTCGGCCTTTACTGACACCTGAAACCCGAGAACACTGTTTCTTCAGTCACGCCGCCGCCGCACGCACGGTCTGGCCTTGAGCGGTCTGCAGATTACTCATGAAACCGCCCCCAGCCGCGCTTGTAGTATTCGTAGAGCACGGGCTGGTCCAGGCGGTTGATGCGCACCTCGCGATCGGGAACAAGGTCCTGGCTGAAGACGAACATGGCCTGCAGGGTGGGGGTGTTCAAAAAGCGCGTGGGCACCCTGACGGCCAGCGTCTGCGGACGGACGGGCTCGCGGCCGGCGATGACGAATCCCCATTCGCCAAAAGAAGGCACGTTCACATGATAGCCGCGCGGGTGCAGCCTTCCGGAAGGCGCGCCCTCCGGAACGGCGGCCCCCATGGTCCGCAGGATGCAGGCAAAGGCCTCGGGGGCGAAAAAGGGCGAGGTGGCCTGGGTCGCCATCACGCCACCGGCGGCCAGACGTCGTGCACACAGGGCGTAAAATGCCGTGGTGTAGAGTTTGGCCAGGGCTTCGCTGTTGGGATCGGGCAAATCGACAATGATCACATCGAAAAATTCCCGGCTGTTCTCCACATACTTGAAGGCGTCCTCGTTGACCACCGTCAGGCGAGGTTCCTTGAGGGCGCCCCGGTTGAGCGCCACCAGTTCGGGCCGCTCGCGCCCCAGCCTCGTCATCTCCGGGTCGAGATCCACCAGGACGATACGCTGCACCTGCGCGAACTTGAGGACCTCCCGGGCGGCCATACCGTCCCCGCCCCCCAGGATCAATACCGTCGTCGGCCGCGGGCAGGCCGTCATGGCCGGCAGCACCAGGGCCTCGTGGTAGCGGGCCTCGTCGATGGCGCTGAACTGGATATTGCCGTTCAGATAAAGCCGGACGTCGTCGCGCCAGCGCGTCAGCACGATCCGCTGATAGGGTGTGGAGCGGGCGTAGACGATGCTGTCCTGGTAGAGCAGGTCCTCCAGGAAGCCCACCAGGCGGGTCGAATAGGCGAGGGTGGCCCCCAGCAGAACGAAGACCACCGCCAGCCGGAGGCCCGGTCCGACACGCCGTTCCTTGAGCAGCCCCAGGCCGGCGGCGGCCACCCCGAGATTCATCAAGCCGAACACCAGGGACGAGCGACTGAGGCCCAGATAAGGCAGCACCAGCAGGGGAAACAAAATCGCGCCGACCAGAGCGCCAAAGTAATCCAGGGCCAGAACATGGCTCAGGGCTGCGCTGACCGGGCCGCGCGTTTTGAGAATCCTGATCAGGAGAGGGATTTCGATCCCGATCAATATCCCGATCAGGCCGCACAGGCCGTAGAAAAAAACCGGGAAGATCTGCTCGGCCAAAGCGCTCACGGCAAACATGGCCACGGATGAAATGCCGCCCACCAGCCCGACCCAGATCTCGATTTCCACAAAGATCCGCAATAGATCGCCGCTGATGAACTTGGCCGCATAAGCCCCCAGCCCCATGGCGCACAGGAAGACGCCGATCACGAGGGAAAATTGCGTGACGGCATCGCCGATGATGTAGCTGGAGACGGCCCCGGCCACCAGTTCGTAGACCAGACCGCAGCCAGCCACCAGGAACACCGATGCCAGCAGGATGATGCTCGCCGTCCGGGACGGGATGACCACAGCGGAAGAAGATGTCGGCATGGAATTCACGCAAGGGCGGCGGCGGAGCGCTTGGCACTCCCGCGCGGGGAGGGCCGGCCGCCGCCGGGCTGTGTCAGCCCGCGATGGCCGCCGCGATGATGACGGCCAGACCGATCAAAACCGCTCCGAAGATAATGGCCAGGGCCGTGTTCTGGTCTTCTTCGATTTCCTTGCGGATCGAAAACGGCGTGATTCTCTCGAAAATAAAAAAGGCCGCCGCAAAGACGGCCAGGCCCACGGCGGAATACACCAGGGTCAGGACAAACTGGACAATATGGGTTTCGGTCGTCATAAAGCACTTCCTCGCCAAAAGGTTTTCATTTCAGCCATGGCCCCGCAGAATCTTTGTTGAAACAAATGAGGGTCCGTCCTGAAATGGTAGATTTTGGTTCAGGCCAAGGCCGCAACGATTTTGAAACCGCAGGCGTAGTCCATCTACGCCGAGGATTTCAAAAGCGTGAGAACGCTGGCCTGGGCCGAAAGATGCCATTTCGGGATGGACCCTATTTGCCGCTGCGCAACCCCCCGCCCCGATGCGTGCGCGTCCGCATCATCCCGGGAAACACCCCGGCGCGGCGGCCCTGCAAGCTGTCCTCCCGCAGGCTGATACCCTGGGGGTGGCGCACGTTGGGGATTCCGGATTTACGGATCGTGGCCGCGGTGGCCCAGATGGTGCCGCCGGCCAGCAGGGTGATAAAGGCTACACGTAGAAATGGCATCGCGCGTCAGTCCTCGTCTTCATCTTTCCATTTGAAATACAGCACCGTCGTAATGATCAGCACCGCCAGGCTGATCCCGGCGACCACGGCGAACTTGCCCCAGGGCAGGGCCTTGTCGGTCACCGTCAGACGGGCGGTGTGCAGCGCCCGTTCGGCCCGCGTGGCATTGCCCTTGGCACTGACGGCCATCACGAACAAGCGGTAGTTGCCGGGATCGGGGACGCGCACCATCACCGATTTGCTGCGACGGCCCTCGGTCCAGCTCTCGCCGCCCGACCGCCCGTGGTAGTATTCGATATTGCTTTCATACTGGTGGACCATCATCTCGTCTTCGCGTACCAGGGCCGCC
>JASFTA010000267.1:0-4159 GCA_050114115.1 Desulfobacterales bacterium
GAGCCGGTGACCTCGACGTAGTAGTGGTCGACCAGATCCTTGTTGGCCAGCAGGACCAGGCCGCCGCCTTCGGCGCGGACATATCCATCGGCCGTGTCATCGAAGGCTTTGCAACGATGATCCGGGGACAGGAATCCGGAGTTCGCCATACTGACGGTGAATTCTTCATCCAGGAGCATGTTGACACCACCGGCGATGGCGTAGTCGATGCGGCCGGCCTCGATATCCTTAGCGGCATAATGAAGGGCGACCAGCGATGACGAGCAGGCGGTATTGGACACCCAACTCGGTCCCCGCAAATCGTAGTGATAGCTGATACGGGCGGCGATAATACTCGGATTGGTGCCGGTCGGGTGATAGACGGATGATCGATCCCCCCGATATTCCTCACTCCAGACCCCCATGTAGACGCCCACGCGGCTTTTGTCGAGCGTTTCCGGGTCGATGCCGGCGTCCTGCCAGAGCATTTCGGCCAGTTCCAGGGCCAGAATCTGCTGCGGGTCCATCGTCCGCGCTTCCGCCGAGGCGATATTGAAATACTGGTGGTCGAAACGCGTCACCGCGTTGTTTAAGAAGCCGGCTTCGGCGCCTGCCCGCCCGGATTCGGTCTTCACCTGGTCCGCCCTGCTGACCAGCATGTCCCAGAATTGCGCGGGGGTTTCCACGGATGACGGGAAGCGGCAGCTCATACCGGCAATCGCGACCTCGTTTTGGCGAGAGGTCCGGCTGGCGGCCGTCACTACCGTTTTAAATTTTACGGCACCGAATTCTTCGATTAACTGATCGATCGTTTTATAGCGATAGAAATCGTGCGGGGCGAGGGTTGGGAAATAGGGTTTCAGCGCAACCGACAATTGGGTCAATTCCAGGGACCCCAGTCCCTGGTAGGCCAGGGGGATGCTGAAGTCCAACTGGGGTTTGACGGTCGCACTGGCCTCGTGCAACTTGGCCACCAATTTATCCTGGTCGAGCTTTTTTCTTTGGAAGAGAATCCAACTGACATCATCCTCGCCACGAAACATGGAAGACACGTAGGTGTGGTTGCGGAAATCGTGAAAGCATTGCGCCAAAACCGGGTGAAAACCGATTTCGATGAATTCCAGCTCATGGTCACCGTAACGTTCACGGAGAACCTCAACGGATTGAATGAAATCGATGGGATGGATCAGCCATTGGCGCCAGTGGTCGTCGGCTAAAGCGGTCGCAAAATTGGAAGTGACGCCTGACACGAAACGCCCGGCTTCAATTTGTTGGGAGGCAATGGGCGCCAGTTGATCGGCAAAACGCTCGTAATCGGGGTGATGCCAGGGGTGGGGCAGCTTCATTTTGACAAAATCGGGATGCGCCGCAAGAAAGGTCTCCATTTCGCCCGCGTAACCGCTCAGGGTGACATGTTTGTCTTCGTCGATAATAAAGTTGTACGAGGAGAGATTGACCGCTAAATCTGTGATCTGCGAATCGGTTAATCGGCCATGAAGCATGACGCCATCGAGTTTGGCCGCAATCTCGCCAATTCGATAGGCCAACAGAAGAACTTCTTCCAGGGTATACAAACCCGCCTGGTAAGCTGCCGCTAGTTCGCCGGTACTGTGCCCGATTACGACGTCCGGGTGATATCCCCAGCGGGACCAGATATCGGATAGGCATATCTGTGATACCACCGTCAGCAATGGGCTGTAGGGGCATCGGTGCTTGCCGATTTCGCTAGACCATAGCTGATCTAGGTTCACGTTCAGGGTGGTCTTTAAGATTTCTTCGGTCTGGTCCCAGCGTGAGGATTGTTTCAATAGTCTGGATGTGGTTTCGCTGCTGTGGGTGCCTTCCCCCGAATAAACAAAAACCGTCCTTTTCATTGCATCCATCTCCCTTGCGGTATCCGCCTGTCAGTGGTTTCCTGACGGCATGCGCGGCCAATGGTTTCACATCGCTCCTTGTCAATCGCGTTGGTCCGAGCGCGTCGTTGCTTGCCTTTCACCGCGACGGTGTGTCTTGGGTGCCGACATCACGGAGCTTGTGCGTCCGGGGCCCACTTTTAAGCAGGGCCGGAATGGCTGTAACGCAGGTGGTCCTCTGTCCTTGAATGTTCAAATCTTTCGAATCAGGTAAATGGTAGGTCAAGGTGATGTGAAACGTCGCGCCAAAGCGAGGAAGGTTTCCCTTGTCATCAAGACCACATGTATCCCGTGTGGGCTGGAATTAGCACCTTCAGGATAAGGTTGCTGGGCGATCATCGGGCCAGTTCCCTAGCGCCGCTCTTCATGACTTAACCAATACTAATCGTCACTATAAGTCAGCTTTAGACGATTGCAATAGGTCCCGATCATTTTACAGGTTATACGAGGGTATTTCAGCCATGCCGAAAGGAATGGATCCGCTCGGGCAGTCCCGGGAGGTATTCGCCGCTGAAAGGTTCCAGGCGGCCAACCGGGCAGGCTTCGGGCAGATGCTTTTGGATGGCGTCGAAAGTCTCGGGGGGGCAGCTAAAGAGCAGTTCGTAATCTTCGCCGCCGGCCAGAGCTTCCTCCTGCGGATCAAGGTCGTGGGCGGCGCAGAAGCGTTGGAGTTCGGGATGTTCGGACGCCGGGCCGGCATCCAGGTGAATGGACAGATGGGCGGCCCGGGCGATGTGCGCGGCGTCGCCGGCCAGGCCATCGCTGATGTCCATGACACAGGCGACGCCGTGGTCGGCCAGAACGGCCGCGGCGTCGAAGCGGGCCCGGGGGCTAAGAAAGCGCTCCACCAGTTGGGGAAACCGTTGATCTCGTTGCGACAAAGCTTTGAGCCCGCAGCGCGCCAGCCCCAGCGGACCCGTGGCGTAAAGACCCTCACCGGGCCGGGCGGCGCCGCGCCGGGGGAAGAGATCCGGCCGGCCTCGGCCCACGGCGAACAGATCCAGACTCAACACCGGCGCCCGGGCGACATTGCCCCCGCCCAGGCGGCAGGCGTGCCGATCGAGGGCGGCGTGCAGGCCGTCGTAGAGGCGGGTGATATCCGCTTCGGCCAGGCTGGCCGGCAGGCCCAGGTTGACGAACAGGCTGACCGGTTCGGCGTAGCAGGCGGCCAGGTCGCTCAGCGTCACCTCCACGGCTTTTTCGCCGATGGTTTCGGGCGGCTGCCATGCCAGGTGAAAGTGCACGCCTTCGCGCTGGGTATCGGTGGAAAGGACCGGCAAGTTCAGGGATTCCAGGCGGGCGGCGTCGTCACCCGGCGGAACCAGCGTCGGGTGGCCCGCGTAGCTTGGCAGGGCCGGCGCCACGAGGCGGCGGATCAGGTCGAACTCGTTCTGCCAGGCGGCGGCCAGGGCGCGGCGTGGACGACAGCCGCAGGCGGCAGCCATGCGGGCAGCAGCGGCTTCAGGGTCCTTGGCCCGGGTGACGGTGCTGATCACGGCCACGCCGGCGGCCCCCTGGGCCAGGCAGTCGGGCGCCCGCGCGGCGTCGATGCCGCCGATGGCCACCACCGGGAGGGCAACGCGCGCCACGATTTCCTTCAGTCCCTCCAAACCCCTCACCGGTTTGGCGTCGACCTTGGTGCCGGTCGCAAAGACCGGGCCGCTGCCCACGTAGTCACAGGGCCCCAGATCGGTTTGCGCCAGTTCTTCCCGGTTGGAAACGGAGATGCCGATGATCGCCCGGGGGCCCAGGACCTTTCGGGCCGTGGCCGGGGCGTCGTCGTCCTGGCCCAGATGGACCCCGTCGGCGGCGAGCGCCTTGGCCAGCAGCAGATGATCGTTGACGACCAGCGGCACCCGGTTGAGACGGCACAGATCGCGGATGGCGGCAGCTTCGGCGTAGCCTTCGCCGGTGAAGTTTTTGCGGCGGTACTGGATGAAGGTCGCCCCGCCCTTGATTGCGGCGCGCACTTGGTCGATGGGGGCCAGACCAGCCGCCTGGTCGTCGGTGATGAAATAGAATCGCAGGGCGGCACGTAGATCCAAAGCTGTCCTGGCCTCCTTTGTTCAGCGTCTAGCGCCGCAAATCAATGCAGATGGCGAAAAACTTCGATTCCGATAGCGATACCGACCCCGATGAAAGAAACCTCGTCGCAGGGCCAAGGGGGAAAAGCCGAAACCCAAGCAGATTGATACGCCCTTTTCCGGGGGCTAACCGATGCCGACCGCTATCCCGGCGAGATCGGCGATCATTTCGGTCGATCATCC
>JASFTA010000268.1:0-4157 GCA_050114115.1 Desulfobacterales bacterium
ATGATGTGGGCCCTGTGCTTCAAGGCTGAAATGGCCACCACCAACGAGACCCAGATTCAGCGGGCCGAGGTGGAAACCATGACGGTTGTCAAGGAAGCCTAAGCGCCTTATTTTTTAAAGTGAGATACACATAAGGAGTCGTACTCATGAAAAAAGAAGACTTGTGGATGATTATCCTGGTTGGATTCTCAATCCTGTGGGTGACGGCCTTCGGCGTCGGTTTATTCGGCTAGAAACGTCGGCACACAGGCAATCTTGCGGGGCCGACCGTTTTTGGGCGTGACGCCCCGCACACGCCAACCGATCGGAGCTCGGGACTATCACGCCCGATCGGTTAAATGTTTCAAACGACCCATCCGGAAATGACACACCAGGCAATCTCGTGGGATCGGCGGGGCACAATCTAAACGCCACCCCGCCGATCCCCATGCCGGCGAGACGTTTGCGGCCGTAGCGGTACCACCTGCCCGAATCACAACAGTGATTCGGCAGCCACTTTAGAATGCCATTACGGGCCACCTCATGACCGTCAAACCATCCCACACCACGCCGCCCCCCCGCCGAAAAATACTGATTGCGGACCAAGAAGTCGGCACCACCGTGCCGCTCAAGTTTCTGATGGAGCAAAGCGGCTATGAGGTCCGCGTGGCGACCACCGGTGAGGAGACGATCCGTGTGACCGCGGCCTACAAACCGGACCTGATCCTTTTGGAAGCCATGATCGCCAACCCGGACGGTTTTGAAATCTGCCAGCTGATCCGGGAAAATCCCGACCTGACAGCCACCCGCATCGTTTTTGTAACCGCCATGGTCCGCGAGGTCGATATGGCCAAAGGCATGGCGCTGGGGGCCGACGGTTATATCAAAAAGCCTTTCGCCAATGCCGAAATCATGGACCATGTCAGAAAACTGCTGGAATTAGCCGATGGAGATGGATCCGACCAATAAATTCTGGTGGTTTGCCGGGGTTTCCATTCTGCTGGCTTTGCTATTCTTTGCGGGAATCGCCGTAATGGCCTGGCAGCAACTCGATCCCGGACAGCGGACGGTGGTTCTCGAAATTTTTAAAGAACATTTTATTTATTTCTTCATGGCCATGGTGGTGCTGCTGACCGCCATCGGATTTGCCCTGGACGGCATCTTTCACAGCTTTATCCTGCCCTTGGAACGGCTTCCCGAAGAAGTCGAACTGGTCTATACGGTCAATCCCCACCATCGCATCAAACGCGAAGGCAGCAAGGCCGTCAATCAGCTGATCGACAATTTGAACGAATGGGCCGATCGGCACGAAGCCTTTGAGGCCGCCGTTGAAAAGCGCGTCTTATCCGCCAAGCAGGAGGTCGAGAAGGAAAAAAACATTCTGGCCGTCATCATGTCGGAGCTGCCCGAGGGCGTTTTGATCTGCAACCGTGAAGGCCAGATCCTTTTTTTCAACCGACAGGCCCAGAAATTTTTGACGCGTTCGGAAGAAGTCATCACGAATAATACAACCAAAGACGATCTAGCGAGCAATACCCCCTTGGCCTATATCGGTCTTGGGCGATCGGTCTTCGAAGTCATCGACCGCAACCTGATTTCACACGCCTGGGATGAGATCTCCGAAAAGCTGGAGCGCCAGGCCAGCAGTACGGCCGCCTATTTCGTACTCTTGGCGGCCGACGGTCGCCACATCCGCACCGAAATGGTGCCGGTTCTCAACCAGCAGCGTCAGTTCAGCGGTTTTATTTTAATCCTCAACGACCTCTCATCCGCGATGGAAACCGACGGCCATGCTGATTTGATGCTGCAATCCTTAAGCGGGGGATTACGCACCGCCGTGGCCGGTGTGCGGGCGGCCTCCGAAACCATGATGGAATTTCCAGAGATCCCGCCGGAGACCCGCCAGGAATTTACACGGATTATCTACAGCGAGTCCTTGCGAATCAGCCAGTTGCTCGGCCAGCACGCGCGGGAACGAATCGAACGCCCCCGCTCCCAATGGCCCCTGATTGAGATGCGTGTCGGCACGGTCCTCGAAAAAATTGCCGTCAAGGCCCGCCATCTTTTACATTTGCGCTTGATCCGCGACAATTACGAAAAGGATCTGCAGTTAAGCGCCGACAGCTATTCCTTCAGCCTGGCGATCCTCTTCCTGATGCATCAGGCCCACGAAGCATTTGGGATCGAAGATTTCCATTGCCGTGTCGAGCGTCGCAACGGCTGTGTGCATTTCGATCTCATCTGGCAGGGTCCTACGCTGCGGATGGAAACCGTGCATCTCTGGGCCGAAAAAGTCCTCAGCCTGCCGGATCAAGGGCTGCCCCTCACATTGGGCGAAGTCATTCACTATCACCAGGCCGAAATTTGGCCCTACGCCGACCTAAACGATACCCAGGTCAGCGGTATCCGCCTGACCCTGCCGGCCATGAAGCTGGCTGAAAAGCACCTGCCACACAACCTGGCCATCATTCCTGACAGCCGTCCGGAATTTTATGATTTCGATCTGTTCAACCAACCCGGGCAGCTGCCGGAACTCGACAGCCTGCCCCTTTCCGACCTGGCTTACACCGTTTTTGACACCGAGACGACGGGACTGGATCCCCGCAGTGACGAAATCATCTCGATCGGGGCGGTGCGCATCGTCAACAACCGTCTGTTAAGTCGTGATCGCTTCGAACAACTGGTCAACCCCCGGCGCACGCTGCGGTGGGAGTCGGTCCAGATCCATGGCATTCGCGACGAAATGCTTGCCGACCAGCCGACGATCAAGGAAGTCCTGCCGCACTTTCACAAATTTGCCGAAAATACGATCATGGTCGCCCACAACGCGGCCTTTGACATGCGCATGCTGCAGCTCAAGGAAACCGTCACCGGTATCCGGTTCATCAACCCGGTCCTGGACACCATGCTGCTTTCGGCCATCGTTCATCCGGCCCAGGAAAACCACAACCTGACAACGATTGCCCGACGGTTGGGCATCGATGTCACTGGTCGTCATACCGCCATCGGTGACGCCCTGGCCACGGCGGAAATGTTTCTCAAACTGTTGCCGCTATTGGCCAAAAAAGGTATCCATACCCTGCGGGAAGCCCGCCAGGCTTCGGAGAAAACCTATTATGCCCGGTTGAAGTACTAACCGCGATGGCACAACCTCGGATGGCACTCGGGGACCGGCCACTGCCTTTAGTGACCGCCAGACCGCCTGCCAGCCCGGCCATGGAACCATGACATGAAAAAACCGAAACCCATCGACCTGTCACAGAAAACTCTGGCGCTCTACCAGCGCACCGCGCCCTTCGATTTGCTGCCGCAGGAGGATCTGCAACTGCTGATGGAAAACACCACGGAAATCAAGGTATCCGAGGGACAACTCGTGGCCGAACAGTCCAAAACTGAAATCGGTCGCATCCTGCTCATCCGCAAGGGCGCTATCGAGCTCTATTTTGACCGCGACGGTGATAAAACCTTAGTGGGACGGCTGGTCAAGGGTGAAATTTACGGCGGGGTGTCTATCCTGATGAATGCGGGTGTGGCCGTACGCACGGCCGTGGCCGAAGAAGATTGTATTTTCCATGCGATTCCCTTTGAAGTATTTCT
Source organism: Desulfobacterales bacterium (assembly GCA_050114115.1). GTDB lineage: Bacteria > Desulfobacterota > Desulfobacteria > Desulfobacterales > UBA5852 > JABZFP01. The sequence goes on from JASFTA010000268.1 coordinate 3,577, forward strand.
GGAGCTGTGCGAACGCCATGCGACCTTTAAAGCCTTCTTCACCCAGGTCTTCGCGCAACGCAAACGCGACGCCTCCTACGCCGCCGTCCTGGTCACCGACCAGGCCCGGGATTTTCTGGCCAATGTAATCCCCTTCTCTTTCCTGACGGATGCGGATCTGGACCGCATGATCCAGGGTCTTTCCCTGATTCACCACCATGCCGGCACGGTCTTGTTTATCCAGGGACAATCACAGATTGCCTATCTGTACATCGTGCAGAAAGGCGCCGCTGTGCTTTACTACGATCAACAGGGCCAGGAAACCCTGAAAGGTTTTCTCAGCGAAGGTGACACCTATGGCGGCATTTCGATGCTGCTCAACAACAACATCTCGATTCGCACCATGCGCGTCGAAGAGGATTCGTATTTTTTTGCGCTGCCGCGCGAGCAATTCATCGATCTGTGCCAGCGCTGCTCGGCCTTCTCAGATTTTTTCACCGATACTTTCGGCAAACGCATGCTCGATCGCTCCTATGCGGAGATCTTCTCCCGGCGCATTTTACCGAAGGACGAAACCCTGCATGTCTTCAACATCTCGGTTG
>JASFTA010000269.1:0-4147 GCA_050114115.1 Desulfobacterales bacterium
CCAATGGCCTCGCAAACGGCCGCGCGGGTTGCCTGGAAACGCTCGGATTTGAAACCCGGCCGCCATTTGAAAGATGACAATTCGTCCGACACCATCAAAACGGCTCCCAGTTCGATACCGCAATGCCGGCTTACGCTGTAGAGGGCCGAGAGCTCCATTTCCACAGCCAGCGCGCCCAGGCTCTGGTAGTGGCGCACTTTGGATGTGGTTTCACGGAAAACGGCATCGGTGGTCCAGATCCAACCTTCCTGACAGGTAAGGCCGTTTTGTTGGAGATGGGTGCTCAGCTGGGATTGAAAGGCCGGGGACGCGGGCGCAACGCGCAAGCTCTCGCAGCCATAGGCGGGGGATGTGCCTTCATCCGCAAAAGCCCCCTGCGGCACGATGACATCCCCGCTTTTAACGGATGACGCGAGCGCCCCGCACCACCCCAGAAAGACGATCCGCCGCACGCCCCAGGCCGCGAGGGTTTCCATCAGCATGGCGGCCTGGGGTGCCCCCATAAAGGGACCCACCAGACTGACGTCCGCAGATTGTGGCCCCCCCGGGTAGAGGCGGCTTAAAAAAAGCGCCTCGCCATCATCGGCCGGGATTCCAAAGCGCCGGCGCAGCGCCAACACGTCGGGATGCGTCGCCGCCATGATTACCCGTGTCCCGATCGGCGGGCCATGGCGGCGCCGCGGCGGTCGTATGATCGCCGGATCTTCCGTCACCGGTCTAACCCGGACCGACCCGCCCGGCCAGCTCGTCCTTGACCTCGTCGATGATATCGTAGAGCCACAGGACATCTTCGACGGTCAAACGGCCGGCCTTGGCCGGGGCCCGGTCGGTGCCGTCCTTTTTCTTCAGAATGCGGGGACCGATTTGAACCTTGGGCTCACCGGTCCCATACTGGTTGATGCTGACCATCAGACCGGTCTCTTCGCACTTCCATTGTTTTAGGGTTTTATCCAGTTCGGGATCGTAGGGCATCGTTCTCTCCCCGTGTTTAATTGGGTTGGTAAACCTTCTCTGGGGCGCCTGGGGTCTCCCGCGCTATCGATGCTCAATGAGGCCTTTGCGGCGCACCCTCGCAAGCATTTTGTCCGTGTCCAGAAATAACGTGCTCAGGTGGACAAGCGCGAGAAATCGGCAATACCGGTAAACAACCCGGCCAGGCGCTCCAGGAGCGCCATGCGGTTCCGGCGCACTTGCGCGTCTTCCGCCATCACCATGACGCCGTCGAAAAAAGCATCCACCGGCGCCTTCAGGCGGGCGATTTCCAGCAGGGCCTCGTAGAAAGCGCCGTCGCTGACCCGGGCGCCGACCGTGTCGCGAATCCCTTCATAAGCCTCGAGCAGCGCGCCTTCGCAGTCTTTTTCAAAGAGACTGGTTTGCACCTCCCCCGGCTGGCCGCTGAAGGGGTTGCGATCCGCCTTTTTGAGGATGTTCACCACCCGTTTGAAGGCAATCGCCAGCGGTTCGAAGTCGGCCTGGGTGCGCAGTTTATCGAGGGCCGCCACCCGTTTCCAGACAAAGGGAATGTGATCGGCCGCCATGGCCGAGACCGCCGCCACGCTGTCACGGGCGGCCCCTTCATCCGTCAGGATGCGCTCGATCCGGCGTTGGAAAAAAGTATAAATGGCCGCGCCCAGCGAATCCAGCCGGCCGGCGGTCTTATCGCCGAATTGCGCCAGGCCGAAATCGATCATCGCGCGAAGCGATACGGACAAATCGAATTGGCGCATGATCTGGATGATGCCGATTGCCTGGCGTCGCAGGGCGTAAGGATCGGCCGCTCCGGTCGGCTCGAGGCCTACACTGAAGCAACCGCAAATCGAATCCAGTTTGTCGGCGATCGAGACCAGGGCCCCCGCACGCGTCGCGGGCAGGGCACTGCCCGAACGGGTGGGGCGATAATGTTCTTCGATCGCGGCGGGAATATCGCCCGGCTCGTTGGCCACGGCGGCATAGACGCGCCCCATCACCCCCTGAAGCTTGGGAAACTCGCCCACCACCTGGCTCACCAGGTCGGATTTGGACAATTGAGCCGCCCGCCGCACCTGGGCGACGAGATCGACACCGCCGCCCGTGGCCTCGGCCAGGTAGACCGCATTGCGCCCGATGCGTTCGACTTTGGCGTGCATGGATCCCAGTTCGGCCTGAAAGAGCACACCGCCCAGCTTGGCCACGCGCTCGTCGGCGGCGACCTTCAAATCCGCGCGATAGAAGAACTGGGCATCGCTCAACCGCGCCCGCAGAACCCGCTCGTGGCCGGTGGCCACCAGGTCGAGATCGCGGGTGCGGGTATTGTTGACGGCAACGAAGGCCGGCAGCAGGTTGCCCTGGGGGTCGACCACGGCAAAATACTTCTGATGTTCGCGCATGGCCGTGATCAAGACCTCCCGGGGGACTTCCAGGAATTCGGTTTCAAAGCGGCCCGTCGTGGCGATCGGGTACTCCACCAGATTAGTGACGATATCCAGCAGTTCAGGATCTTCGAGGACTTCCCCCCCGGCGGCGCGGGCGGCCCGACCGACATCCTCGGCCACCAGGCGCCGCCGCTCCGCGATGTCGACTATGACCCGATGCTGGCGCAGGGTATCGCTATACTGATCGGCCTGACCGAGTTTGACCTTGCCGGGGTCCATGAAGTAGTGGCCCCGGGTATAGCGGCCGCTTTTGATGTTGCCCACGGTGAAGGTAATCACCTTCGCTCCCAGGAGGGCCACAAGGGTGTGAATCGGGCGCGCAAAAGCAATCGTCAGATCAGACCAGCGCATGGATTTGGGAAAGGGGACCGCCAGGACCACCTCGGGCAGAATGGTTTTGAGGACGGTCGCGCTGGCAATCCCGCGTGCGGTCACACGCGCGCACACATAGTCGCCCTTTTCCGTGCGGGTCTTTTTCAAACGGCTGACCGGCAGGCCGAGCTTTTCGGCAAATTTGCGGGCGGCCATCGTCGGTTGGCCATCGGTATCGTAGGCCACGTTCAGCGGCGGACCCAGTGCATCGCTTGATTCTGATCGCTGTTTGGCCGCCACATCGCTGATTTCAATGGCCAGGCGCCGTGGGGTCCCGAAGGTGCGGATCGCACCGTGGTCGATGCGGGCATGCTTCAGCTTCTGGGTCAGCATGGCTTGCATGGCCGCCAGGGCGGGTTCGATATAGCCGGCCGGAATCTCTTCGGCTCCGATTTCCAGTAGAAGTTTTTCCATTCGCATTACCTCGTTTTTCTTCAGATTTGCCATTCGGTTCTGCCTGCCATCGGGGCTAAAGCTTGGGGATCCCGCGCTCCCGCAGAGGATAGCCCATCGCTTCACGCTGCTTCACATAACCCTCCGCGCACTGGCGGGCCAGGTTGCGGATACGGCCGATATAGGCGGTGCGTTCGGTGACGCTGATGGCACCGCGGGCATCCAGCAAGTTGAAGGTGTGGGAGCACTTCAGGCAGTATTCATAGGCCGGCAGCACGAGACCGTCGGTAATCATCCGCTGGGATTCGGCTTCGTACTGGCTGAAAAACCCGAAAAGCATATCGACATCGGCTTTTTCGAAATTGTAAGTCGACTGCTCGACCTCCTGCTGGTGATGCATATCACCGTATTTCACCGTTGCATTCCACCTGAGGTCGTAGACGTTGTCGACCCCCTGGAGATACATGGCGATCCGTTCGAGCCCGTAGGTCAACTCGACCGAGATCGGCGCCAGTTCGATGCTGCCGCAAAGCTGAAAATAGGTAAACTGGGTAATCTCCATGCCGTCCAGCCAGACTTCCCAACCCAGACCGGCGGCCCCCAGGGTCGGGGACTCCCAGTCGTCTTCCACGAAACGGATATCGTGCTCCAGGGGATCGACGCCCAGAACCTTCATGCTCTGCAGATAGAGCTGCTGGGCCTCGTGCGGCGAAGGCTTCAAAATAACTTGATACTGGTAGTAGTGCTGCAGGCGATTGGGGTTGTCGCCGTAACGCCCGTCGGTGGGCCGGCGCGAAGGCTGCACGTAGGCCACGTTCCAGGGTTCCGGCCCCAGGGCCCGCAAGAGGGTGGTCGGATGAAAGGTACCCGCGCCCACCTCCATGTCATAAGGCTGGGCCACCACACAGCCCTTCCGGGCCCAAAAGCGTTCCAGTTTCATAATGACGTCTTGAAAATACATAGGGACTCCT